>CAZSWB010000010.1:0-3484 GCA_964610675.1 uncultured Candidatus Saccharibacteria bacterium | reverse complement strand
ATTTCTTTTCTGCAAAAACAAGGCGTTGATGAAACGTGCATCATCCAAGACGGACGATGCACGTTCGAAGACTTGCAACTTCCTTCCTACAAGCGATGGTTGCGAGAAGGCAAACGCGGCAATCTGCAACGCATCACGCTCATTGTCTCGTAGCGCGCGTGAATACCTCTTCATACTTTTTTGCGAGTACATCCCAGGAAAATGTAGCACGTGTGTATGCACGCGCTTGTTCACCGCGATCTTCTGTGTGTTGCATGTATGCCGTAAGGGCAAGAATCCACTTTGAAGCATCTTCGGAAGGAAGCAACGTGCCATTTTTCTCATGATGGATGGCAGAGGGTATACCATCGACCCGTGATGCAAACACGCTGCGTCCGCACAGTGCCGCTTCGAGCGGAGCGAGACCAAAGCCCTCGACGTCTCCTACAACATGGATATTCGGTTGCACAAAGGCATCAATGGTATTAAGTACGATTTTTTGGTCTGAGTGCGATATTCTTCCTAGCAGCAGAACACGATCGCTAAGGTCGGGCGTTCGGATGAGTTTCGCAAGCCGATCATGCTCCGGTCCGCTTCCCGCGATGCAATACACACAGTTCTTCGGCAATTTCGCAAAGACATGCTCAATGAACCATGCATGTCCTTTTCTGGCGATGAGTCGACCGGTGGTTGCAAGTACGGTAGCGTGACCGACATCGCGCTTCAGCAGCCTTTCAAGATCCTTTCGGGTATAGCTGGCGTCATACAACCGGTCGTAAATACCCGGAGGTATCACTGTCACGAGCGCTGATACGTTGTGCATCGCCATAAGACTCTTTGCATGTTCGCTTATGGCGACATAGCGAGAAAATGAGCGAAAAAACAACCGAAGATACAGTTGGTACAACGGGTTCGCATAGGAAATATCCAACCCATGAACGGTAACGACAACCGGTTTCTTCGCAAACGTGGTGATGCACCAACCCACGAACGAAAGAACGGGGTCGCCGATATGTACTACATCGGCCTCTTTGGCGGCAAGCATCGCTTTCGGAAGCACCATGAGCGCAAACAAAGCGGACGAGAGACGAGTTGCAAACAGACTCTGTCCGGATTGTATTTCGTGTACGATTTTGCGAGTACGAGGTTCTTTGACGGTAAATGTTTGAATGAGCTCTAGGCTCAAGCGCTCCATTCCCCCCGCATGCTCTCCGTACGCTCGAGAAATGAACAAGATGTTATTCATCTTTATCCATTTCCGCACCGTTTTTTGGCAGATACGCTTTTTTCCTCGAAAAATACAGCGTCTCTTCAATGAGAATTCTGTTACGGTGAGTCATATCGGCGAGCAGGGAAATGAATAGCAGCAAGAAACCGATAATGGCAAGCACTCCCGAACCGGTGACGAGTGAGCGATACGGAGATGTTTCTCCGGTGTTCACGTAGTGGATGACTACAAACAGTCCGGATAGCACGCCGATCAGGAGAATAACGAGGCCGGGTAATCCAATGAAATGAAAAGGTTGATAGTCGCGAGCAGCACGGAATATGATAGTGGCGGATTTTATACCGTATCGCCAGAGATTGGAAGCGACACGGGACGATCCGAACTCACGCTCTCCGCGTATTTTGAGCGGAACTTCATGCATTGGAAATCCTTTGTAGGCGAGATCGATACAAGACTCCTGCGTATACGTAAAATGTCCAAAGAGTGTTAGACGAAGCGCTGCTTCTCTGGTATATGCACGAAATCCGCAACTGACGTCCGTAAAGTGTTGTCCGGTAATCACGTTTACAATTCGCACCATCCATTTGTTTCCCCACACTTTTACTCCCGGCATGTGCGGCATCAGTTCCTTGTTCGCAAAGCGAGTTGCGCTTACGAACTCCGCCTTACCCTCCAGTATCGGTAATAGCAACTTGGGAATATCGTGTGGATCAAATTGTCCGTCTGCATCGATATTTACAATATAGTCCACTCCAAGCTCAAGCGCCTTCTTTATCCCACTATGAAATGCCGCACCTACCCCAAGCGTACGATGATGCGAGAACACGATCGCACGCAGCTCTTTCGCCTTTGCAACTGTTGAATCGACTGATCCGTCATCAATAACGATCACGTATACACTCGTAATTCCGGAAATGGTTTTCGGGATTTTTGATATGACAGAACTAATTGTTTGTTCTTCATTGAGCGCCGGAATGATAACAGCAAGTGCGCCCGCCATAGGTTATTGGATCGGCGTAGCGATCGGTGTTGGACTACTTTGCGCTTCCGGGGGTACTTCAGGGCCAGGGCTTGCTGCAGCAGGATTTTCTTGGTTAATCTCAACCGGCACCACATCGAGAATCATATTTTTTTCCTCGTTATACAATATGGCTCGGTTTGCGGTGATTATCAGTGTGTCACCGTTATTCGCCTTGTTGTAGAATTCGTTGCTTTGGCGCAACGCTTCCACGTCTACGATTGTTGCAACCGTGGGAGCGGGCTCAGCAGGGATATCAATCAACTTACGAACTTTCTCCAATACCGCATCCGCAGCCTCTTGACCGCTATTTTGCGTTGCTTGTCTAATTTTTTCCAGTTCCGCGCTTGTCTTTTCAAGATTCTCCTCAATCGATCGCCGATCCATTTCGGCTCGGACAAATAGCACTGCAACAACGATAATTGCAATTATAAGGATAATATTAAGGATGCGTGCAGCTCCCGATTTTCTTGATCTGCTTCTTGGTGCGTTTACCGTGTTTTCGTCTGGCATAGGATTATATTTAACATTAATTATGAATAAAACAATTACATTAAATGTATAATACCCGTATTATGGAATGAGTTCAAGAACATCAGGGCGGGGGAGTGAAGCTTCTTCAAGGACCTTTGCTTCCATCTGCGGCCCTGCTTCTTCATGATTTTCTTGCACTTCTTCTTGTTCTGTCTCTGTTTTTTGCGGTTTGTCTTCTGGTTCTTCAGCATTCACCTCTTCACTTACGACCGTATTCGGTTCCCGAGATGTAAGTGCGGTCCACGCAAAGGTAATATCCTCGGTAGACGGCTTGCTCATATGAAGTGTAAAACCTTTTGTGGTGGATTCTGACACCCAGTACGCACTCGTTTCTCCTTGGGCTGTTACTTGCACGAGGGGAGTGTTCTCCATTTCTTTGTCATATTCCACGGTTACTGATGTAGCGCCATGGAGTATCTTTGCAAACCCTGCTTGTGTACTATTAATAGATACTTCTCCCACAAATTCGCTCAGACCCCGCACAATAAGGTCTCCGGTCAATACGATATTTGAAAGGAATGTTAACTGACCGCTAAATGTGACAGGCCCTACAAAGGTGAGCTCGCGGTTAAATATTTCACTCGTCAAGAAATCGGAAGATGGCACTGATACTTCTGCCGGTTTCAGCGAACCGTCTTCCAATGCCTTTATGCGTAGCTCCAACGCGCTCATACCGAACGCCGTTTCCCATCTCTTAAATTCTGCATCCAATATCTCCCGAATAT
>CAZSWB010000009.1:7370-12107 GCA_964610675.1 uncultured Candidatus Saccharibacteria bacterium | reverse complement strand
AGCAGCGATATTCTCTGTAGTGAACCCATTCATGTGGAGCAGCCCGCTTGGGCATCTGCATGATATTCTTGCAAAAAGGACGCTTCATTATGCGTATTCTCCCGCAAGCTCTCTTTCCATATACGATATCTTAACAATTTCTCCTCTTGCAACGCTCAGTATTGCACTCGCCATCATTTTTCTCATCGGGTACAAGAAGTTGCCAACCGTGATTCCTCGCAGCTTTCTCCTGCTCATGCTTGGCGTGACCATTGGCATCAGCAGCATCTTTCTTACTGCCGAGTTCCAAGCTCAAAGATATTTTTTCCCGCTCGTGTTTGTATGGGAAATCTTCTTGCCACTTTTTCTTCTTACAATGACAGAAAAGATGCATGTAAGTTTTCTGCGTCTTGAGGCGCAACAGATTCAAATGAGACGCGCTGTTCAGATTGCGTTCGTAATGCTGCTTGGTGGCGGTCAAATCGCAATACTGTTACACCTCTATCTCACCCCCGTAATTACGTTTATCTGCTGCTAGTCATACACATACGTTAAGCTTTTCATGTTGCTTGTTGAAGTCTCATTATGCCCTATTCCTTATCGGGTAATTCCATGCTGCTCAAAAGAGAAAGAAGGATTTAAAAGGTACGGTTGCAATACCTTTTTTCAGCTCGAGCACGGCGGAATTAGTAAATAACTACGGGAGATCCGCTATGAGAAAAAATCAAGCAGATTCCTGTGGATATCTGTATTCCATTCCAATAGTGCTGTAAGATGTGAATTTTACACAACAGAAAGATTTTTTTCTCTTCTGCTGTTCTGCTATGAAGGCAATTGCAGTGAAGTTTCATACACGCGACTATACAAAGCTCGTTTACGTCCGGCACGAACCACTCTTCGTTCAGCCCACAAAGAATTACGCGTTCACCATTACCTGAAAGCCGCCGTAAGCGAAACGTTTCATATCAAAGGGCATTGGCGTATCTTTCATTTTAGGATCATTCATGATCGGGTCTTTCATTACCTTCTCGTTTACCTCATCTCGGTGTTTCTTTGACTTATAGGTGATAAAGGAAAACCATACCGTCTCCCCCGATTTTGCCCCTGCCATTTTTGTGAACGATACGGGCTTCATTCCTCCCATAGACTTCGTCCGAAGATCGTCGCCTACGCATTCTTTATAATTCAGCGCGCCGTGTTTCATCCAAAGCCGCTTTCCAAACTCAGCCATTTTTATATACTCATCGACTTTCTTTTTAGGAACCACGAACACGAACCCATCAACATATTGTGTAAGCTTATTTGCCATATTTCTTGTTGTTAATTTTAAGATGTTCGCATTGTATCCAATTGAGGCTTTGTGTCGCAACCCCATTTACGCTCTAAAATCCGATTTCGTTTAGGCGGTGATGTATTAACCTTTGCGCGAACCCATTTTGGCTTCCAATTCCGATTTTCAATCTGCGGAGAGGGTGGGATTCGAACCCACGGTACCTTTCGGTACACATCTTTAGCAAAGATGCTCAATAGGCCTCTCTGACACCTCTCCCGTATTGCAGTATTACGGGATTTACGTAGAATGTAAACCACGCGCCCATAGCTCAGTCGGTAGAGCAGTGGCCTCTTAAGCCAACGGTCCCAGGTTCGAGTCCTGGTGGGCGCACCAAAAAAATATTTTTTGAAAATTCATATTCTTGATTCCCGCAGTTCAAAAAAACTGAAGGGCATAGTATAGTGGAAGACATATGATGCAACTGCGAGCCGTTCGCTCCCCTCACGAACCTATTATCATTCCCCGGACCGACGACAAGCACTGGTGGGAACGCAGCGGCATCTTCAATGCGGGCGTTACGACGTTTAAAGATCAAATTGTGTTGATCTATCGTGCATACGACGACTTTCGCATATCCCGACTTGGTTTTGCAAACAGCCAAGACGGTGTTCATTTCACGTTGTATGACCACCCCATTGTAGACACAGACCCTGCCGATGAATTCGAACGTATTGGCATTGAAGACCCTCGCGTTACAAAAATTGATGACACCTATTACATCGTCCACACGTCCGCGTCGTACAAAAAAATCGGAGAGGTTTCGGACGTGGGTCCGTTAGACTACAAGCCTTGGCGGGTACGAACAGGTATGCATACGACAAAGGACTTTAAGACGTTTCTCCATTATGGTGTCGTATTACCCGATATTCCTGCGAAAAATGCCTCACTGCTTCCGGAAAAAATAGATGATCATTTCGTTATGTATTACAGAGAGTTTACGGACGAGGGAGAAATACTGAAATTGAGCTTTACGAAAGACTTTTCTACCTGGGTGGATACCAAGCTCATATCCTGGCCGGAGAAAGACCATTGGACTACGTTAAAGTTCGGTCTAGGCTCCCAACCGATCATCCTTTCGGAGGGATACCTTATCGTTTCTCATGGCGTTGACACGAGTGGTGAGTACCGCCTCGGGCTTATGCTGTTTGACAGAAATGATCCGAGTCGACTCATTTGGCATGCGGGTCCGATTTTAGAGCCGGAAACGCCGTATGAAAAAGAGGGGTTCGTTCCCAATGTCGTCTACACCTGCGGCGCCCTTATCGTGAATGAGGAGTTATGGATTTACTACGGTGGCGCGGACAGAGTACTGGGCCGAGCCGTTATGCAAATGGCGGATATTCGAAAAGCGATACACGAATCACTATAAATATATGAATTCCCACCCACCGCTTCGCATCGCAATGCTTTCAACTATTGCTTGGCGTACTCCCCCGCGCGAATACGGACCATGGGAAAAAATTGTCTCTGCAATTACGGAAGGGCTTGTCGCACGAGGAATAGACGTAACGCTCTTTGCAACACAAGACGCCGTAACAGGCGCGAAACTGGAAGCCGTTGCACCCCATGGATATCGCGAATCACCAACAATGAACGAAAAAGTGTGGGACCTATTGCATATTTCTCACGTATTCGAACAAGCGGAAAAATTCGATATCATTCACAATAATTTCGATTATCCCCCACTCGCTTTCTCACGCCTTGTCCAAACTCCGGTAGTTACAACCATACACGGATTTTCATCTCCCGATATCGTACCCGTATACGAAAAATACAATAAAAATTCACACTACGTATCGATCAGCAATGCCAATCGACATCCTCATCTGGATTACGCAGCAACAGTCTATCACGGCATCGATATCGCTCCATATACGTTCCGTGATAAAGACGAAGGCTACCTATTGTTTTTTGGAAGAATCCATCCGGACAAGGGCGCGAAGGAGGCAATCGCGGTCGCAAAAGAAACGGGCAAGAAACTTATTATGTCCGGTATTATTCACGATCAAGAATACTATGATCGGGAAGTAAAACCGCACATTGATACTGATCAAATATCCTATGTGGGTAATGTCGACATTACGGAAGGCAACAAGCTCTTGGGTGGAGCCGCCGCCCTCCTGCATTTGATTAACTTCGACGAACCGTTTGGGCTCTCCGTTGTAGAAGCAATGGCGTGCGGCACGCCCGTCATTGCGATTAATCGCGGAAGTATGCCCGAACTGATTGTCGACGAAAAAACCGGTTTTTTAGTATACTCCGTCGATGAAGCGGTGTTGGCGGTTCGCCTGCTACCCGAACTGAATCGGCAACACTGTCGAACCCACGTAGAAAAACATTTTACGATTGATCAAATGGTTGAAGGATACCTCAAAGTCTACAAGAAAATCGCGGGTGTTACATAAGCAGATTATGCTTCCGTTTTTTCACAATTGCTCGAAAGAGATTTAATTGGCTCTGCGCAACGTTCGGCCATGTCATGAGGCGACCGAATCGATACGCCTTTTGTTCAATCTCATGCTTCAGGTCCGGATGCGCCGCAAGATCAAGTACCGATCGTGCGACAGCTGCTGCATCGCGGAACGGAATCAAAATTCCTCTTCCGTCGGCGAGCATCTCTTTGGAATAAATGTATGGTGTGGAAATGCACGCTTTTCCGGCACCGATGGCATATGCAAGTGCGCCGGACGTCACTTGCTGCGGATCAAGGTATGGCGTAACATATATGTCTATCGTTTTTAACCAATCAATCAACTCACGTAATGACAGATATCCGTTGATAAAACGAACGTTTCCGGAAATGCCCAATTCACGAATCCGTTTTTTCAAAAAATTCCGGTATGACTCCCCTTTTTGCTTCAAAACTTCAGGATGAGTTTGCCCAATGATAACATACAAGACATCTGGAATTGTTTTCTTTATTTCCGCGACCGCTTCCAGCGCATATTCAATTCCTTTATTCTCATCAAGCAAATTAATATTTCCCAAGACAAGCCGATTGGTCATTTTACGTTTTCGCTTATACTCTTGTGTGGAGTTGAACGGTATATCCGGCACACCATGCGGAATAACAACGATTTTATCATGCTCGATTCCATAATGGTCGACAAGCTTCTTCGCCACGTCTTCCATCATCACTACAATCGCCTCGGATTTTTTTGCGATTGCACGCAAAATATCCGCTTGTTTGCCTGTATAGTCCGTAAGGACCGTATGAAACGTACTCACCAGCGGAATCTCGAGCGCTTCTGCAAATCGTACAATATATTCTCCGTACTCTCCCCCAAACAAACCAAACTCATGCTGTAATGAAACCACGTCAGCATTCGATTGATTTACATAATTCGCAGCGAGCTCGTACGTCTCTTCATCGTCGTGGTTTATTTTAAATTTCGCCTCCCAAGGATACTCTAGGTGTTCTGCCG
>CAZSWB010000009.1:0-7360 GCA_964610675.1 uncultured Candidatus Saccharibacteria bacterium | reverse complement strand
CAAAATCTCTGCAAGGGAATGAGAGTTGAGGAGATTAATGGCGTTCGTCAGGTCTTTCGTATATGTTGCAATGCCGCACTTTCGAGGAATGTATGACGAAACGTAAATGACGTTGAGCGGTTTCCCTTGAATACGTAATACTTGTTGTAAGCTGGTGCCTGACTGATTCATAGAGCATTCTTGACATTACATCCCTAAAGTACTATAAAATAGAGAAAGATGCAAGACCCTCACCTCATCAGCCTAACTCACTTTCAGAATCTCTTCGGATCCTACGGACTGTATCAACATGCAACACGGCGTGAACCAAATCTTGCGGAAGGCTATTGCGTGGACGATAACGCACGTGCCATCATCATCCTTTTAGCATTCATCAAACAATTCCCACGTGACCGCGCTCGAGCGGAAGCATTTTTAGAAACGTGTTTTGCATTCATTCAGGACTCCAGGCACTCTCCAGGTACCTACTACAACTTCCGGGACAAAGACGGCGTGTGGCTCACGCACGATGTCTCTGAGGACATGTATGCGCGTCTTGCACGCATGTATACGCACATGCTTACCCATGATGTAAGTGGTAACCGACACGACAAAGCTCGGGAACTACTAAACGATCTTCTTCCGACGTTGCAGGCACTTACGGCGCCGCGCGCTCAAGCGGAGACTGTCATTGCGCTGGCACCGCACGCGGAATATACACACATTGCGAAAGATCATCTCCAACGTCTGCTTGCGCTGTGGGATGAGCAATCATCATCAAGCTGGCCGTGGTTTGAATCGTCCATGACGTACGCGAATGCTCTGCTCCCGCACAGCATGCTCGCGGGATACAAACTTAACCCCAAGGCACAAGCTTGCCTGCACGAAAGTACTGAATTTCTCATCAAGACCACCATCCAAGACAACATCTTTTACCCGATCGGTAATAAAGGGTGGTACCAAAAAGGAGGCACGCCTGCGCGGTACGATCAGCAAGCCATTGAGGCAGCAACCATGTTCGAATTTTTACTTGCATACCGCGCTGCGTTCCCGGAACATGTTTCTAAAGAAACAGCATACGCACCGTATCACTGGTTCTTGGGTCGTAATTCAAAAAACATCACTATGGCAGATCAAAAGACCGGTGCATGTCTAGACGGATTAAACGAGAATGAACCGAATCAAAACTACGGAGCGGAATCGATGCTTTCCTACCTTTCGGCCGAACTTTATATGAATACGGAACTAAAACTTTAATCTTCTCGCCCAGATATCAATTACGGACTCTTCCAAGTGCACGTCTTCGTGAACGAATTCCAGTAAAATATCTCGAATCGCAACGGGATCAGCATCCCCTATTTCCATATGAATAAGGGGAACAAACTTCCTGCTGCTGCGCAAAATGACCGTTTTTACATCCCCCGGCTCGTACACAATGTTAAATGCATCCAAGTGCTTGTAGTGGTAGAGAACGGTATTAAGTGCAACACCTTCCGTCATTAACCGATAGCGAATCACAGAGGGTTTATGTTGTGCAACCACGAACATGTATCCTCCTATCAATGCAATCGTAAGGGAAGCGATAAAGTTCCGCATCAACGCAAATCCAACAACGATCACCGTAATGCCTCCCGCAAATATCGCAAACCACTTCACCCCCCTATCGTGATGAATGTGCTCAGGTGCGCTCCATTCAAAAAGAGTTGAGATATCTTCGACATCATCATCAATCTTGCGCAAATCTTTTTCCTTCTGCATCTCCTCGAATTCCCGGCGAAACCTCGGGTTCTTCTTCACGTGAAATTCTACTCTTCGTTCAATCTGTTCAATATTCCTATGTTGAGGAGATACCTGTGTACCGTGCTGGTGGACAGGTTCTTTTTCACGCACCTTTTCACGTTTCATATGCTTCACTATACCACAAAATATTCTTCCGTTCCCGCAAGCTCACGATGTTTTCGATTCGAGATACTCCTTCAGTTTTGCAAATGGCTTCATACGCAAATACGTTGCACGATCATCGTCTTCTCCGAGCGAAGCTCGAGTTACCTCGTACCCGTGCGGAATGAAAATGGCATCCCACCCATATCCACGGGTACCAGACGGTGACTCTGCGATCGCTCCTTCCAAATACCCTTCAAATATTTCTACATCTTTTCCATCGAAATACCCGAACACGCATCTCGCCACAGCCTTTCGTGAGTGTCCGTTGACCATGGTGCACATCGTCTTAAATGGCACGTTATCCACAAAATACTTTATAAACGGACCAGGTAGTCCTCCAAGCGCTTCAAATTCGAGTGCGACATCCTCAACAAGTACAGGGCTTTTTAATATTTCATACGCTTGCCGCACCTTGTGTTCAGCTATCTCTTTGAGGTCCAGAGATTGAATTTCCACCAAATCGAGCTTTACGTGGTCGACAGGATAGCCGAGATATTTTTCAAGATAATCGGCCTTATGTTGATTGCCTGTGATGAAGCTGATGGTTGCCATAGAGAGGATATTGATTCATAGTACTCTGCGATACACGCGATGGACAAATTTCGCAATGCCATTCATGATAAGGGATACGAGATCTCGTAGCTCAGTGGATAGAGCATCAGCTTGCGGAGCTGGGGGCCGGAGGTTCGAGTCCTCCCGAGATCACTGAAATGGAGAGGTCGCATAGAGGCCTAGTGCGCGGGCTTGGAAAGCTCGTATACCGCAAGGTATCGAGGGTTCGAATCCCTCCCTCTCCGCCAAAAATACCTACCCCATAAATAGGGTAAAAACAGACGTTACGATAATAACTCTAACTCCGGCACGAGACTGAAATCCTTTTTGTTCAGGGTGCTTAATGACGCGTTGTGCATAATGGCTGTCGCGGCTATAGCAGCGTCAGCAAACTCAATGGAGCGCTTGACGTCACGCCCAATCTTTCCCGCCAACAGCGCAATCTCATACGTATAGGGCAACACTTGCAGTGAGGCGATTGTAGTCAACATTAGGTCTTCCTTATGTGCGTCGCGAGTGCTTTCTCCCCGATAGAGCTCCTGAATAGACACTACCGAAATCGCCAGGCTGCGCAGGCTATGGGATTCTACTATACGAAGCAGTTGTGTCGTATGCCCCGGCTTTTGTCGCAGGTGATCAATGACAATACTGGTGTCGAGCACTACCATTCCCGCTTTCCCTTCTGCGAAGCCTTTTTTTCAATACTGCTCTGCTTGTATTGCGTTTCATCCCATGTGTCATCCGCCCAGCTGCCCTGCGTCCGGTTCAATACCTCTTTATATGCCGCATCGTGCAGAACATCATCCCCTGCTATGACGTCGCGGATCGGACACATATACACTCCCTGCCCACGCACTGTAATGTGCAAAGGTACGTCTTCCGAAATCCCCAGTTCTTCCCGTATCTTCTTCGGAATCACGATCTGACCCTTCTTATTCGTTTTTGCTATATCTCCTATTTTCATACTAGTACTATTATACTACTTCTGGAAATGAAATGCAATTGCCATCCTCTTGCTGAATTAGGGGTATATGCCTATTAGAGCATAACTAAATAAAGTTACAGAAACTGGATTTTGAATAATAAAGATACTCGCGATGAATATTATAATTGCAATAATTACGCCTATCCAAGACCAATTTATTAATTTGGTGACACGATTTGGATCAATATCAACATCCAATAATTTTTCATCCTTTTTTAGCGATACTGCTATGCTATTTGAATATTTTTTGTTTCGAGACAATTCCCAAATAGCTTCAATCTGCTTCTCGTGTTCATCTTTTTCTTGTTGATTATTACTCATATATGTTAATAAGCAAATGTACCTCTAGGCTTGTATCGTGATTCTCTCTATCTTATTACTGGAAGCTTACACCTCTCAGCACTCAAGGCACAATTTAAGCAATATGCTATACTATTCCAATGAGACCACGCATTGTCGTATTCATGGGCGGGCAAGCAGAACATGCCAACACTTCGCATGAAAGCGGATCATGGGTATGCCAATACATCCCCCGTTCAAAGTATGACGTAACGCCGGTTTCCGTAACGCACGATGGGCAGTGGAAAGTTCCTATGGGATCACTTCCCAAGAGCGGCGATACCGCACGAACCATTGACATGCTATTTGCAGCAACGGCGCCTCAAGACCCAAAAAAAGCGATGGAACGCGTCCTCCATAAGCCAGTCGATTCCATTATCACGCTCATGCGCGGAAAAGGCGGAGACGACGGTGCAATGCATGCACTGGGAGACGTTCTCGGTATTCGCGTAGCCGGGTCGGGGCACCACACGAGCCAACGTGCGTACAATAAGCATCATTTTGCGCATGCCGTATCGGATATCGTTCCAACTCCCTATGCAAAGATCGTCCGCCACACAGATCTGCAGGAAGACCTTGCGGAGGATATTTGGAGCGAATTCATTCCGCCTTTCTTCATCAAGCCTGTTCATGGATCAGGCAGTCATGGCGTTATCCGAATCATGCAGCTAGAGGAACTACAACAAGCACTAGCAAATGCGCAAGAAGAAAAAAGAGATATTCTTGTACAAGAATATCGTCCGGGACTGGAGCTTTCTGTAACCATATACTCTGACCGTTCGGGTGCGCTTCGCGCTCTACCGCCAACCGTTATCACGCCAAAGCTCGCATCGTTTTACGATTACCATGAAAAACAACGAAACGCAGGTGCTCAATTCCATAATGTTCATGCAACAGACTCCTTTCTTACACAACAAGCACAAGCCATCGCACAGGAAGTGTATGAGTCCATGGACTGCAAGGGAATCGCGACCGTAGACATGATCGCTCATGATGGAGCAGTTGACGTATTGGAACTCAATACAATCCCCTCGTTCCATACGAGCTCCCCTATTCATCACCAGCTGCGGCAAGCAAGCATGCATCCAGAACAGCTTCTGCACAGCTTGTTCACGTAACCACTTACGCAATTACGAATGGATTCTAATACCCTTTCGTGGTGACTTTTTTTTCGGAATGTGCGAAGTAGCTCCTTCCAGTATAACCTGGGCTTTTGCAACAATTTCTTGGTCGGTATCATATTCAAGCATCGTAATCGCGACGCTGATCGGAAACCACCCCGCGTCTATGAACCCCTCTTCTTCTTGCGGGTGCAAAGCAACTTGCGATGTTTCCATGAGGTAGTAGTGAACCGTCTTTTTTACGAGCGCCTTTTCTGCTTGAAACACAAATCGTGTGGTACCTAGCTGTTCCCGCAACGTCAACTCCGCAATACCCGCCTCTTCCTGCACTTCCCGCTTGGCAGCTTCGTCAACTCGTTCCTTTCGATCCATTTCCACATGACCTTTCGGGAGCACCCAGACTTGTCCTCTGCGATGTTCGGTTTTGAGCAATGCGACCAACCACAGTCCGCGCTCTTGCCGCACGGCGACGCCCCCCGCAGAAAGTTCTCTGCGAACATGAGAAACACGCCTCCGATTTTTATGGGAACGGTGAACGGGTTTCCTCGGTTTGCTTGTCGCAGTTTTACGACTTCGTACCGGCGGAGGAAGCGGCGGTACGGGCTTTCTATGCACTTCTTGGTTCATGGCTTACGTACGCGGAAAAAGATTAGGAGATTTATAGTTACTATAAAACGTGTCTTCAATAATTGTTTCATCGTCTTTGATGACCGTCTGCTTTACGACGGATTTTACGGAGCCATCGGGCTTTCTCCCGTATGGCGATGGACCATCGACAATGACGCTGCGGTTATCATCCGTACCCCAAAACTCAAAGAAGAGTTTTGTGCCGTCGATCTTGGTTTGGATGAGAATATACCCCGGCGTGTTGTTGAGGAAACGAAAATCAGTATACGGCGGATAGATCGTGGCGTCAAATCCAGGAGTTCCATAATACTGGACTGCATACGAGTGATTGCGCCTACTGGTAATTTGCATTCCCGAATGAACCGCTGCTCGAAATACCGTCGTAGAAACCTGACACAATCCGCCTCCGAATTCCGGAGTCGTCACGTTATTTTTAATCACCAGCTCCGGAAGGAATCCGGCTTCTTTGGTTACGGGACCTAAGAACGCATTGAATGAAAACTCTTCGTTGGGAGCAATGAGAATTCCGTTGTACTTACTCGCCCCAACTTCAATATTTTTAATCCTATTTTTCGGAGATCCCGCGAAATCCGATTCTCCTGTTGCAAGCAGCGTTGTAACTCCCAGCCGCTCGCTGTCACCCGTATCGGAAATGAGGGGTTGTACGACCTGGACGGAAATAGGTGCCGTCTGTATGTGCCGTGCGAGCGCTTTCGTAACCGTCTCCATGGTTTCGTCCACGTTCATTTCCCTCCCCTCTTGAGGCAACGCAAATTGACTTACTCTGCCATCCACCATTTGAAATCTCGCGTTCACCGGATCCTGGTGCACCTGACTTACAACATCCTGCAATATATATGCTCTCAGCTTCGCTTCATCAAAACGCACCACCGGCGATATATCACCCGAGAAAACAATCATGCCCGCAACCGCATGTGGCAAAATGGTAAACGTATGTTCGGGCACGGTAAGATGAAACCCCGACGCCAGCAATGTTTGGGCAAATTCACGCGTACGCTCAATCTCACGCATATCCGCTTGTGGAGCGGTTCGAATCGCAGTAGCAGCGACTCTCCGTACGGAAATCTGTGGAAATGCTTCTGTAATATCTCGATGGAGCGCTATCGTATCAATGGTTTCCCCGTTTGTTGCCGGTAGAACACGTATCGTATTATCTGCGTTTAACTCAAGTGTGGGAAATTTCGCGAGAACCATAGAATGCGCAAAGTCTTTCTGCAGCACCTGACGAGTAACGGTTTCTTGCAACGTCATTTCGGGCAAGATTGTTGTTCCCCGGACAGCAATTCCGCGCCCGGCAAGAGCACGGATCTTTTCCGCGGTCTTTTCCTTATCCAGCTTCATTCCTAATGATTCGAAAGTGTACGTACGCTCATTATTGCGAAACGTAATCGTTACCTGCGTTTGCATAAAATCTCTTTCATACGCATCCATAGCACGATCAACCAGCTCTGTTTTCAATCCGCCAAAAGAAACATTCCCTATTCTCGTTTGAATCGGGATCCGGTCCGCAAGAGCATGGCTCAACGCAACATACCCGGCTGCCACAACAAGCGTAGCAGTCAAAACGCTCTCAAGTCCGATACGTAGCTTACTCATACTCCCTGCGCATTTGCCGCTTTAATGATAACAGACGCTTTATCACCCACCTTCAGGCTATCTTTGGATCCTTCAATAGGCACCTCCATACTGAAGGTGCTTCCCTTTTTCAATCCTTTGCTATATGCATACACCTCTCCATGATGCTCATGAACGATCTGCTTTGCAACATACAGTCCAAGACCGGTGCCTTCCG
>CAZSWB010000008.1:11384-12224 GCA_964610675.1 uncultured Candidatus Saccharibacteria bacterium | reverse complement strand
CCAGCGACTCGACCTTCTGCTGATAAATCTCCTCCAACTGCCCGACGATGGCGCACTTAAATTTTCAAACGACACCTGGGACATTTGAGATTTACCACCTGCTTGCAGTACGGCAACACCCTTTGAGCCAGAACCCTTCCCTCGAACGACAATGGGACGGTCCTTTTCTCCAATCCATCTGATCGGAGAAAAAGATAAAATTTGTACATTTTCTCCAATTTCAAGCGTAGTCGCGGCTTCAATAATAAAGGTATATCCTCTCGGAATAATCATGTTGTATGAAACTTCCCATGTACCGGGTAACGTGCGAATTTCATGGGATTCATCGTCAATGTGCAAGAATGAAAACGCGTGGGCATTTCCAGGTTCACGCACAAGATCACCTTCCAAAAAGCGAGTATCTGCGCGAGCGACCACAGAAGCAGTCTCGTATCGCACTTCATCAAGTCCGAGAATAGAATACCCTACTTCAATCTGATTTTTCGTTCGATCAATTCCGCGAAAATTGTCTGGCATACGTACTGCAACTTGCTTTCGCTCAATGAGACCGCCCAGCAAGAGAGGTTCAAGCATCACCGGAGAGGCAAGCGAGACTTCTTCGCCTTCATATCGCACGCTCTTAACAACGGCATGAACGGGCAGAACAGTCCCCAGATCAAGAGTGAGCATATTTTCTTGCGCGGAATCGATATATACATCAAGACCTTTTGCCGGACGAAGAATTTCCGCAATCTGCCTCTGCTCTTCATATATTAGCGAAGCATCATATGCATACGTAGGATAGCTTGAATAAATGATTTGTAGTTTCTCCTCCATCTCTGATCGAATATCTTCGAAAAA
>CAZSWB010000008.1:0-11374 GCA_964610675.1 uncultured Candidatus Saccharibacteria bacterium | reverse complement strand
TAAGCGGTTGAGCTCTCGAATATACTGCTCCATGAATGCGGGATCTTCAAAGATCTGTCGAAACCAATCAATACTGTCAGGCATCACTTTTACATAACTCCAAGCCTGTAAAAAGCGAGGGCGTTCCAAATATTCCGGTTCGGCATCAAACCCAATTGGCTCAAAATGTGCGGTAATTGGATTGAAATACATTTTCATATTTCCTGACCCGGCAGCATGCTGAGCACCTAAAATATCAAGAGTCGCGAAGTATCTTGCTAGCACCGGACAATCAAAAAGCTCACATGTTGTGATTTTTCGATCTGTAAACGCCTGTATAAGGCTGCGCGCAGCAACAAACTGACTTGTAAGCAAATCATCATTTAGTATTGTTTCATCGTCATAAACCGTTAGCTCCCGAACCCTATTTCTCCAAGGTGTCTGCCATCGATTTATATTATATAACTCTTCGTCAAATACGATGATTGGACCTTCTCTGCGCTGATTTCGCTCGATAACTTGTTTTTCCATTTGCTCTTCAAGGGCATAGATACCCATATTCTTTCCATTGATTGCCACATTTACAAAATCATATTGAAGAGAAAGCACATCTTCTCGCTCTAAAAACTTATGAAAGATCCACTCAGAGAGAAAGAGTCTCGTTTGAGGATGTTGAATGGCAAATGACTTCATACCCATAATTGATTTGTCGCCATCCACACGAACCCGTAATGACCATTTGGTAGTTGTGAAATGATCCGGCGCTCCCTTTAGACGTACATCCACCTTAATTTTTTCACCACGATAGTCGACTGCTGCATTCACCCATGGATTTTCACTTGCATACAACGTGCCTTCACGAACAGCCTCTTGTTGTTTCTGCTGCAGTATTTGCCAATCTTCAAACTTAAAATGAAACGCAAGTTGCTCCGGCTTTGCGGTAAGACCCTGTGCGGCATGGATAACCGTATCAAATGGTTTTCGCGCCGTCCAAATGATTGTCTGCATAAACTCGTGATACGTATTTGCTTTGCCCGATACATACAAATTGATGCCGTATCGCATACTGCCAATGACAATCAACACAAGGAGAAACAGAATACATACGACACCCAGTACGCGACGGAAGACCGCTCCTCCGAGAAACCACTTCGTCCAAGAAGTTACAAAAAACCGATGATCTGTTTTCTTAATTTCCACAAGGTAATTATGAACGATTATCCAGAACCGTGCATCTTATATCCCGATCAAGACTACGCAGCTCATCCTTACACGTGCTCATATCTTCAAATGATGAAAAGTCAGCAATAAACAGAGCTTCATACCCGTCACTAGTATCATCAAGTCGCTTTAAATGAACCGTGTTGCAATATTTCTTCAAAACGCGAACTGCTTCGTTAAACCCATCTTTTTTTGTTCCGTGAATCTGCAGATACACGTGGGAATCCGGAGTTTTTTTCACAACAAAACCTTTGACCCATATAAATGTAGCTATCACAACAAAAGCTGCCAACGTAATAACAACCTGATCTGCCCCTAAACCCAGTCCGATAGAAATACAAAGAAAAAGATACGCCAGCTCTTCCGGCTCCTTAATCGCAGTACGAAATCGAATGATGGAAAGGGCTCCAACCAGCCCTAAGGACAACGCTAGAGAGGACTTGACAACCGTTATTATAAAGAGCGTCGTAATGATAAGGAGAACGAAGTTTGCCGCCAAAGTGCGTCGATTGGTCATTGATGATCCATATCTGATATATAGATCACGCAGCAAGAGTCCCAACGCAATTGCAAGCAGTAAATTAAATACAAAACCGAAAATAGGTACAGTTGTTGTTGGCTGCTGAATATCAGCTAAAAGTGAGGGTAATCCTGCCATAAAGTTCAAATACTTTATCACTCTATATGAAACATGTATACTGCACAACAATACCTATGAGCAAAATCCTTATCACCGGCGGAGCAGGTTTTCTCGGCATTAACCTTGTCCGCTATCTTCTTGCAAGAGGTCACGAGGTTATTAGTTATGATTTCGCCGACTTTGACTATCCGGAGAAGGATAAGATTGCTGCTATAAAGAAGGATATCCGTAACAAGGCTGATCTGGATGCGGCCATGCCTGGAGTTGACTTCGTTGTCCATTGCGCCGCTGCGCTTCCCTTGTACTCGAAGGAAGATATATATACGACGGATGTAGACGGAACAAGAAATGTTCTTACGTCCGCCTTTGAGCATGGCGTACAACGTGTCATCCACATTTCATCTACGGCGGTATATGGAATACCCGATCATCACCCGCTATATGAGCACGATCAGCTTGTCGGTGTGGGAGCGTACGGTGAAGCGAAGATACTCGCGGAAAAGGAATGCGAAACGTTCCGCACGCAAGGCAAATGCGTTCCCGTTATCCGTCCAAAATCCTTTGTAGGTCCGGAGCGCCTGGGTGTATTCGCATTGTTCTATGACTGGGCGCATACGGGTCACGGCTTTCCGATGATCGGTATGGGGAATAACAGATATCAGTTGCTTGATGTTGAGGACCTATGCGACGCTATTTACCTATGCATGACAAAAGACGAGCATATAGTCAACGATACGTTTAACATTGGTGCAAAAGAATACACGACAATGAAAGAAGATTATCAAGCAGTCCTGGATCGAGCCGGCCACGGCAAAAAGATCAAAGGATTTCCGGCTGCGCCCATGATCTGGACGCTTCGCTTGTTGGAAATGCTTCGCATATCCCCATTGTATAAGTGGGTGTATGAAACAGCTTCCGTAGATTCGTTCGTGTCCATTGAAAAAGCACAGAAGGTGCTGGGATACACGCCAAAATATTCAAATAAACAAGCGCTGGTACGCAATTACGAGTGGTATGTTGCGAACCTCGATTCATTTAAAAACGCAAGCGGAGTAAGCCACAGAGTACCATGGAAGCAAGGTGTATTAGGAATTGTGAAGCATTTGTTCTAGTGGTATCGTTACTATATGGCTAAGAAGTTGATCAAGCAGGAATCTTTCGTTACTCAATCCCAGTGGGCAGAAGGGATGGAGATGATCAAAGATTTCTTTGGAAAGGTTATGTCTGAAATACAAGGAGTGAAGACAGAAATCATTGTTATAAAGGAAGACATTACGGAAATAAAAACGGATATAGTTGAGATGAAGATAGATATTACTGAAATGAAAACTGATATAGTTGAAATGAAAATTAATATCGAAACGAATACCCAGGCTATCAACCTTGTAAGTAAGCAACAACAAGAAACGCAGAACTTGGAATTTGACATATACGATCACGGCGAGCGTATAAAAAAACTGGAGAAGGCAAAATCATGAATATACTCATAACAGGCGGTGCGGGCTTTATCGGTTCGCACGTTGCCCATAAGCTTTTGGAACGAGGGGAAAACGTTGTTCTTATTGACGATTTTAACAACCGCTATGATCCGCGTTTAAAAGAAGCTCGGATCAAATATATGTTTACGGATTCACCGAAGCAGCCTGTTGTCGTTCGTGGAGATATTCTGAATCAAGATCTCCTTGAAGCAACGATGCGAGAACATGCCATTGATTCCGTGATTCATCTGGCGGCATGGGCGTCCGTACAACCAAGCATAGACCGCCCTCGAGTATATTCTGACGTGAACGTTACCGGTACCGTTTCCGTGCTCGAAGCTGCACGAAAAAACAACGTATCCCGTATCGTAACCGCATCAAGCTCTTCCGTATACGGAGGCATTACCGAAATGCCCTTTCATGAGGAAATGAACATTATGCACCCCATATCCCCGTACGCTGCCACCAAAGGATCAACAGAGCTCATGTGCGCGACTTGGAATCACCTCTATGGCATTCCAACTACGTGTCTTCGCTTCTTTACCGTGTATGGCCCGTGGGGAAGACCAGAAATGGCGATATTCTCATTTACAAAAGCAATTCTTGCAGGGCAAACAATTCAAGTACGCGGTAATGATACGATGCGAGACTTTACGTATATAGATGACATCGTCCAAGGTGTTATCGGAGCACTGGATAACGCCGCAGAATATAACGTATACAATCTCGGTGAATCGGATGGCGTACCACTGCCGCGCCTTGTAGCAGCCCTGGAACATGCCATCGGCAAAAAGGCAATCGTCGAACAAGTCCCCTTACCTCCCGGAGATATCCCCGCAACACTTGCAAACATAGAGGCTGCCAAAAAGGACCTCGGATATATGCCGAAAATGAGCATTGAAGAAGGTACAAAAAAATTCGTTGAGTGGTATATGGAGTGGTATGATCGTATCTTTCCTCAAAAGGCAGAGTAAGACCGATCTTTTTCTCCTGTTAATCGCGATAACCTGCCTTATCGCGCCTGCCGTTCAGTATCCGCTGTTAACCACGTTTCCAATCGGAGGCGACGCTGCAGCGCATATAAATACCGTACAGCATCTTACTGAAAGTCCTTTTTCCACACTTCGACACATTACACTGTCGTGGTATCCGGTAACCTATACTCTCTTTAGCCTCAATGCCTTTATTCCATTCATTACATGGACGGACATTTACACTTGGTGGATGGCTCTTGGCCAGATAGTAACGGGGCTCGCTCTTGGCTTTTTGCTTTTTCGATTAGGAGGAGTGCGCGCCGCTGCAATTGGCATAGCTCTTTGGGGAATTACACCCATTACGCTGACTTCGTTTTTTGAAGACGCAACTATGGCGCAACTATGGAGCCTGCCTTGGCTCATCTTATTCTTCGAACGCATGACTGCGCGGTCATCTATTGGGATGGTCTTCTTTTTTTTCCTCGCCCTGCTTTCTCATCCCATCACAGGACTTATTATTCTGACGACCGTAATATTGACTGCTCCGCTCACTTGGATAACTAATCCAAAGATTGATGCAAAAGATCGAACACTGAGAAAAATATATACATTTACCGCACTCACTGCATCAGTATTCGCAGCCTATATTTTCGCCACGCGATTTTCAGTCTTTTCAATAGCGTTTCGCTTTGAGTCTTCTCGGTATCTTCAAGAGCTCTTTCATGGCTTCTTTTTACCGTGGACACTAGCAAGCATTTATGGATGGTATCTTTTCATTCAAGCTTTTCGAGACAGGTTTATTCTCATTATTAGCCTCTCAAGCTTCTTCTTTGTATCTATTCTTCTAGCAGCGAATGACCAATTGGGAATCGGTTTTTGGACGAATCGCCTGAACGCATATGTAACAATCTGCATCATCATTGGAGCTGCAATTGGTTTTTCCCGCATGCTGGATGCTTTGCGTCCAAAGTTGTTTACAATGGTGTTTGCCACAACTCTTCTTATCGCACTTACGGGGTCGGTCATTAACGACAACCAAAATATTTATAAGCGCAACGAGTCTACTACCATCACCACTCGCATCAACCAGAACGAACTGGACGCAATCGCATGGCTCAATGAATACGTATCGACACCCGCAAACGTTCTTTCATCTGCTGCTACCAGACATTATGAGTGGATTCCGGTTCTCTCCGACCTGTCATGGAATGAAATCAATTCTCCTCACCCCATATACTACATATTCTTCACGAGAACGGAAAAAGTTCCAGAACATGTGTGGGAACAAGGAGATCGTTTTCGCATGGTATACCGAAACCAAGACGCTGTTATTTTCTCCGTCACACCGCAATGAAAAACTTACCCCTCAATTCTCTCGGACAATATATTATGCTGTGGAGCATGATAGCCGCAATATTTCGCTTGCCTGAAATCTATATTTACGGAGTATTTAGCTTAGGGTTTGTTCTTGCGATCATTCCAACGAATCTCCGCACAACCCCTCTCCTAGCCATCTTTCCTATCGCTATCAGTCTCATTGCACTGCAATTCCCGCTTTCCCTTCCGAATCATCTCCCCGGACTCATTAGGCTTGGTATTATCATCGGTATTTGGACGTTTACTCTCCTCATATTGAGCTGGATCGGATCAGCGGTACTGAAAAAATGGTCGCAATACAACGGAGGGTAAACAAGCGAGCAGAATAAGAGCGCTTATCCAAATAAGCACACGGGTTCTGGTACCAAGCATATTTGCCTGCGTATGCTCCATGAATAGTACGTGCTGCGTTTTCCGTTCAAACAACTCCATCGCGACATCCCCTTCTTTTTCATTTTCCGCAATCCGGTAGTTCCCGTGCGGATACGCTTGATCAAAGCTTTCCGTGAAGAGTCGGGGTGCATGAGCTTGTTCCTCGTGTAAAATTTCCGATCCGTCGAACTGCATTTCATACGCACCTTCTAATTGTATAGGAAACACAAACGGTAATTGAGCTTCAATCACACCCTCTTGATGCGCCATCTTTTCGAGAGGATATCTCCACCGCGAAACAAGCTCACCGTTTTGATACAGCGATATTTTTATGGGTAATGGCTCCTCCGGAATGTACATCGGCACAACAAGCCGAGTTGCCTCCAGCGGTCTATCAAAAAAAAGTGTCTGCGTTACAATGAACTGCGCGAATACGGGTAATCCAAGTTCTTTTTCTGTAGAACCTAATATTTTAACAAACGACATTTCTTCATATGACGAACTATAAAGAAATACTCCATACGCTAAGGTCGGCCAGATGATCAAATGAAGAACGATGATTATCCACGTTTTCAGATACATATACAACAAAGTATACCGTACAACTCTTACGAAAGAGTAGCTACATAAGATGTATTCGCCTATCCTAGTTGCAATGATACTAATATAATAGGAAGGGAGACAGCACAAACCCAGTTGTATTCTTTCGTCTATTAAGGGAACGTGGTCGCGTAACCTTGGCAATACTTTCCGTTACAAATATCATGTATTCTTAAGCATATATCCGTTTTATCCCGTATGAGTATCATCTCTTTTCTTAAAAGATATAGGCTAGGATTAAGCCTCGTAGTTCTTACCTGGCTTATTTTCTTTTTTCCGATCATTTCCGGCCAATATGCGTATTTCCTCGATGATTTGAAAATAATCTATTATCCGATCGAGTCGCTTTACGCTGATTTTCAGCACAAGGGGGAACTGCCGCTATGGGCTAATGAGTTCGGATTCGGACAACCTTTGTTATCGTGGGGTCAACTCGGATTCTTTACGCCTCTTCACTTGCTTTTACGTACGTTTTTTGTACCACCCCTCGTTCTTCTGCAAATATCCGTAGCCGCATACTTCCTGATCGGCAGCATCGGAATGTTCCTGTTTCTTCTTCGTCGAAATATCCACCAAGCTGCTGCCGCATTGGGCGCGGTTGTGTTCGCGTATAGCGGGTTTCACATCGGTCATTTGAACCATGTGAATTTCTACACAAGCACCATGCTCTTACCGTTGCTCTTACTTGCGCTTGATGCTCTCATTAGAAAACAAACAATTGCCCGCGCAACCACACTGGCGCTCGTAGCGGCCGCTATAGCCGTAAGCGGTCAACCGCAAGTCATCTTGTATGTATATATCATCGCATTCGTTATCGGGCTTGCTATGTACGTGCAGCAATTTAGCTTCAAGGCGCTCGCATGGACACTGTATGCGGGAATACTTGCCTTTTTGTTATCCTCATTTGCCTTACTTCCTCTTCAGGAATTCATACCTCAAACCGAACGGGGACACGGGCTCCCGATGGCAGAGCGGTATGAATTCAGCTATCCGCCATACGCCACCATCACACTACTCTTTCCATACTTTTTCGGAGATCACGCCAGCTATTCCGGTCCAAAAGGATTCCAAGAGCTGGCAGCGTACGTCGGCGTCATCCCCATACTGCTTGCCGGATTCGCCCTCCCATTTTGGCGCTCGCATAAAGCGGAAAGGGCTGCCGGCATCGTGCTTGTTGTTTCGGGAATCGTTCTGGCCCTGGGAAAGTATTCGGGAATATACACGTATTTAGTCGAAGAACACTACATCACAACCATTGGCGTAGTGGGAAGATTCGTTTTTTTCTTTGACATCGGTATTCTATTACTTGCAAGTATTGGCTTACACGATATCCTTTCTCGAAAAAGATTTTGTAAGTCAGAGCGCGTATTGATGTTTGCATACGGGTACGCAAGTGCCGTAATTATCCTCATTCTTCCTTTTTGGGTATACGCACAAGAAACTCCGGAAGCAATCGCTCGGCTCAATATTTTGTTCAATATTCGCACTCTCTCTTTTTGGCTCATCGCCCTAGGAGTTATCACGCCGGCAGCCGTGTTGTTTACAAGACAACTTCCTCCACGGATTCGACCCGTACGTACATGGATTGTATCCACTCTTGCCACGGCCACTCTCCTTGTATATGGATGGAACTATAATCCGAGAGTACCTGCGCACGAGGCATATACCCCTTCGCCCTTCGTAGAGACGCTGAAGGCATACAAGGAGGAAACAGGACTGCCCGCACGTCTCTATGCAGCAGAGCACCTTCCTGTTACGGGAAATCCCGGTGCGCAGAAAGCGCTCTCAGATTACATCTCCCCGCGCTTTACCGTGTTTCAACCGCTGGATATCACACAAGATACTCTCAGGTGCCTGGTAATACCGATTCAGGCGGATTCTCCACAGAAAACGGAGATGATTGTCATGATTCGATCGGGATTTGAAGGCACTATTTGGCACAAACAAATCATTTCGTCCGAAACCGCATTTAAGGAAACGAACCAAAACATTTGCTTCCCGGAAATTCCGAAAAGTGAGCAAGAAGATCTCTTGGTGTCGTTTTCTAGTAACGAAACTACAAATATGAAAGTGTTTGTAAGCGCGAGCAAGAGCGATCAGGAGAATGTATATTTTGTGCGGGTACAAACACCTTCTTCCGATGAACTCGCACGTTCAAGAAAACCTTTAAGTATAGAATACGCGCCGGAATTTCCACGCACTTCGGATTTTGAAAGCGCACTGATGGTTCGTCACATTCAGGCGATTGCGGACGCCTCGAGTGCGCGTTGGATCGGTGCACTCTCTCTCAAGCCATACCGAGAATTCGTTGATACGTTTTTTGCGAACGATTCCGAAGCTTTTGACGGAGACGGCGTACACGCGCTTACAAGAAATAAAAAGCTTGTGGACATGACCGGCATCACTCACTTCGCACAGGTGCTTGCATACAACCAAACAAAGGATCCGATGCTTGATGCAGGGTATAGCCTTGTTCAAGAAGCGGATATCGGGGAATCGCTCATCCGCTTGTACGCCAATCCGAACACATACCCGAAAGCCTACATCGTGCAAAACGGTGAGTTTGTTGCCGCAGCTGATGAAATCCGCTTTCGCCTTCGCGATTCACTCTACGACCCTCGCAAGCTCGTCTACATTTCAGGAGACAAACCGCCTCGAGCAATTCCACATTCACCTGATAAACTTACAGCGTCCGCAACGATCACACAATATACAAACACCCGCGTGGATATTGTAACCCAGTCTAACAAAGACGCATTCCTTGTCCTGACCGATTCAACAAGCGACCAATGGCAAACATTTATAGACGACCAGCCAGCACTGCCATTGCAAGCAAACTCTATCTTTAAGGCAGCTCAGATACCATCCGGAAAGCACGTGGTATCGTTCAGATACGTATCTCCTGCAGTCAATCGCGCCAAAAGCTTCACAATCATTGGCCTTTTTCTTGTCATTATTGGATATGCCTATCAACCTTTTCGTAACCGCAGAAAGTTGAGTGAGAAACCATCCGCCCTCACAAACAAGGAAAGCAATTCAAAGTAGGGTACACATAAAGCATATCACCCCCCCTTGGAATAATCTCAAGAACGCAGTGCTCTTCAGTAAACACTCTTATCACCTGAGCGGCTATCAACTTACCGCAATAGCTTCGTGTCGAGCTCACTCGCTTCTTTCCCGTCAATACCGATGTATTGAAGTTGAACACTTAATGAGCCTGGCTTCTGAGTCGCATCAACAATGTCGCCTGTCCGCGAAATATATATTGGTGTATCGCGATGAGCCTCGGGCGTATATCTGATTGTGGCGTATGGTTTCCGAGAGCCTGTCGCACGAATTCGAATGAAGAGATGCTCGCCTTTTTCGTTTTGCACATCTTCCGGCACCACAACATCATTCCACGTCGCATCCTCCAGCTCGGTGACAGGAATTGCCTCCGAGAAAATAGGATCGCCCGTAAGGGTTCGTGCAACCGATACGTAAAGTGTTCCTGTATTTGCTTCCCCGAAGCGAGTTGCCGCAAACAAGCGAATACTCGAAAGATCCTCATGCTCCGCGACCACTTCCTGCACGACGATTGTCTCGTCATCTAAGTCTCCTATTGTTTTCGGGTACGTAGGCTTTTCATACACCCATGCGAACTCTTTCCCCGCCACATGCGCTATGAACACCGGCTCTCTCTTCTTGTAATACAGGTCAATGAAATCATTGGCGTAGTGTGACGGCTCTCTTCCAAACATATTCTTGTACAGTACGATAAACTGCACTTGGTTTTGTTCGTGTGCATTTATATGAATCGCTCTTGCAGTGGTAAACGGATCCAGCTCACCGGGATACCACGATGCAACGATCGCATCGGGATAGTTCTCATTGAGCCATGCTGCGACTTGATCTAACCCTTCACCCCATCCAAGCTCTTGACTGATGTTATCAGGAAAGAACGGATTACTGTATGCAATTGCATACGGATGATCTGAAATAACGGTGACTAAAAGATAGATGGATGCCAACGTGCTGGAACAGACAAGAAAAAGATGACGCTTCCCACTATCGCGAACGAATCCGCTTAGCCAGAGAAGGCCATATGCAGCAAGAATGTTGAGTGCGAAAAACACCGGTAAAATATATCTATCTCCTTTTTTCGCGCCGAGCGTCATCATCACAACAAAACCGAAAAGATACAATGCAATCAAAACTGTTTCTCGGGGTATTTTCTTCATATATACAGCTGATATAACAGCGATAACGCCCAATACACCTCCAATGAGCGAAACCGGATTGGACCGGGAGAGTAGTGCTGCAGGGTAATGAAATGCGTTTAAGCTGTAGTCTTCAGATGAATTATGTGGTGTTACCGCAGCTGTTGAAATATCCCGCTTTACCACAAGAACGTTTCCTAACGGATTTGGCACCCAGAGCAAAGCTGGCCAGATAACAATAATGAGTATGGTAACCAAAAGAAGCCACAGGAGCGCATCACGGGCTCTGTCTTTCAGGAATGCTGGGGCGATAAGGGCCTTTCCGTGAAAGATAACCAGGGCGCATACAATGAACGGAAGAATAAACACTGCTGGAATCTTTGTAAGAAGCGCAAGCGCGGAAAGCACCGCACTTGCGATCAGCCAACTACGTTGCAATGTGCGAGCATACAGTATGGATGCGAGAATTGCGAGCGTGAGAAAACTTCCTAAGAGCGCATCCACGTGAATAACACGGGAATATCCCGTCAGGAG
>CAZSWB010000007.1:0-12468 GCA_964610675.1 uncultured Candidatus Saccharibacteria bacterium | reverse complement strand
AGGGCATTATTGTGTCTCCGGGAGCAGTTCATATTTCATATTGCATGACTCCCACAAGATACGCATGGGATGACAGTCATCGGTATGTACGCGAATTTTCCGGAAACATGTGGTTTCAGAAATTCGCACCTATTGCCATTTCATATATTCGTCTCTGGGATTTTGTCGCATCGCATCGGGTTGATCGGTATTTGACGCTTTCCAAGTATGTGTCAAGAAGAATACAAAAATATTACAACAGGCCTTCTCACGTAGTCTATCCGCCGGTAGATATTGAACGGTTTTCTCCCGCATTGAACGTTGGGTCATATTATCTTGTTGTTTCCCGGTTGGTTCCGTACAAGAGGGTGGAAATTGCCATAGAGGCAGCTGAAGCGCTGGGAAAGAAGTTGATAATAGCGGGAGTGGGCCCGGAGCTTGGCGCATTGAAAAAAATTGCGGGAGAACATACGGAATTTCTCGGATTTGTTCCGGATACGAATTTACCGGACTTGTATCGGAACGCCAAAGCCCTGATATTTCCTCAGGAAGAAGATTTTGGCATTACGCCACTGGAAGCGGCGGCGAGCGGGGTACCCACTATAGCCTATGCTGCGGGGGGATCGCTCGAAACCATTATCCCGGGACGCACGGGCATGTTCTTTCCTCGACAAGCCACTTCAAGTTTAATGGAGGCCATGCAAAGGTTCGAGCGAATGAAGTGGGACGCTGCAGATATTCGCAAGCACGCGGAAGGATTTTCTGGCGATAGATTTGTTCGGGAAGTACGGCAATTTGTACAAAATGCATATCAGCGTGCATAATCATACGATATGCATGAAGACTCAAGAAACGCCATACACGGTTCGATAGAGGCGCTTTTCCGCTTCTTTTTCCTCATTTTTGCGGTCAGCACGGTCAGTGCCATTTTTGCATATGGTGTTGCGAAGAATATTCGGGGATCGTACGAGGTTCATTTTTCGTACATGATTTCCATGGAGCAACAAGAGACTGCGCCCGGATTTCGGTATGACGGATTCTACGGCTTGTCCGCAATCGATCTTTTCTCCAAAACCGTTGCGAGCATAGCAAATACTCCCGAAACGATCGTTGCCGCGCACAAGAGGGCGGGTCTTGCGCTGCCCACCCGCGATGCGATCCGGCTTGTTCGGATTGTGCGTACCGAAAGCGCCGCTCCGCAGCTCGTTCGATTTACCGTGCGCGATGCATCGCAAAAGAATGCACAAGCGCTTGCTCATGGCGTGCGGGAAGTCGTAAACGATACGGTGGATGCGTACAATGGAAGTGGCGGGGAATCCATATCATTTCATGGAGTGTTTACCGAGCCCTGGACGTCATACGATGCACTGAATCCGGTGCCGGTTGCAGCTGTCTTTTTTATGATCGTGTTTGTAACGGGAATAATGATTGTGTTGTTTCGCGAGGCTATTGCGCGAGGATCTACGTAAGATATCTATGCATATTGCCATCGACGTTCGATCGCTGATGGAGGGGAGACACAGCGGTATAGAGGAATATACGACGCAGATTATTCGAGCGATGTCGCAAGTGGCTCCTTTGAACACGTACCACTTGTTCTACAACAGTGCAAAGGCGGTACATCTCCCTGCCTTTCGAGAGAACGTTGTGGTTCATCCGTTCCGGTATCCGAACAAGGGATTGAATGCGATGCAGTGGCTCTTTGGCTTGCCGAAATGGGATCGGCTGCTTCCGCAACCGATAGATGTCGTGTTCGTTCCAAATCCTCGCCTTGTTCCGCTCACTCTCCATGTACCGCTCGTAACGGTTGCGCACGATCTTTCCTTTGAGCGGTTTCCGGAATTTCTAACGGTAAAAAGAAGAATGTGGCATTCTTTAATGCGTCCCCGAGATTTGCTTATTCGGTCGGACCATGTGATCGCTGTTTCAGAGCATACGAAGCGAGATTTAACGGATATATACGCAATGAACGGAAATACAATCAGTGTGGTGTATCCCGGGGTAACCGTTCTTGAGCATGCCGCACGACCGATTGAACTCCAGCGCGTGTTGCGCACCTATGACATATCGTCTCGATTCTTGTTGTTTATCGGTACGATGGAGCCTCGAAAAAACATTATGGGAATCATCTCGGCATTTAGTGCAATAGCCGACCGTGTGCCGCAGGATCTGGTGATCGCGGGAGAGTCGGGGTGGAAAACGCGCGAGATCATATCCCGCATCGAATCTCTGCCTCACCGTCATCGCATTCACATGGTAGGGTTTGTCGCCGAGGAAGATAAAGAGGCTTTGTATGCGGCGGCGGATCTGTTCGTATACCCGAGTTTCTATGAAGGATTTGGGTTTCCACCCTTGGAATCTCTTCTTGCGGGTACACCGGTGGTGGTGTCGTTTAATTCTTCGCTTCCGGAAATCGTGGGAGAATGGGCGACACTGGTTGATCCCTACAATACGTCACACCTTGCTGCGGTATTAAAGGAGTGCCTCTCTTCCCCGGCCAGGGTTCCGCTCCGAGTGAAGCGAGAAATTCAAGAGAAATATTCGTGGGAGAAAGCTGCCAAGGAAACGATTCGGATCTTGGAACGCGTTGTGTAGTACTCGCATTCTTCTTCGTGCTACGCTTGCAAAGTATGAAGATAGCTATCGACGCAAGAGCCTTTTATTGGACGGGAATAGGGAGATATATTCGCATGATGCTGTCCCAGCTGCAAACACATCGGGGGAAGCATGCATTTACGCTTCTGGTGCCGGAAGGAAAAGAGCGCGAGGTTGCAAACGATCTGAATGATACAAGAAATTTTTTTACGTATGTTGGTGTGGAGCCTTCCTATTATTCATTTAAGGAACAGACCCGCTTCCTATACCAGTTGCGTGCGCTTCAGGTTGATCTTGTACACTTCACTCATTTCAACATCCCGTATTTTTACCGTCGTCCGTATGTTGTGACGATTCACGATATAACGAGGTTTATTTTTCCCGGGCAAAAACGGCAGTCTTTTGTACAACAACTCGCCTATGAAGCAATTTTTGCAAACGCAGTGTCGCACGCCAAGGAGGTCATTGCGGTATCGCGAACGACACAGCGCGATATGTACCAATTACCATTTCGAAACCTGTCGCGTATCACCACCATTCATGAGGGAGTCGCTCCCGAATTTTCATTTCCAGTATCGCTATTGTCTCGGCAGAAGGTTCGCTTGCTCCTGGGTACCGATCGCCCCTTTTTCCTATTCGTTGGCGTATGGATGAATCATAAAAATCTGGTGCGATTGCTCGGTGCGTATCAACTAGTTAGAAAGCAATTTCCCGAGATGGCGCTCGTCATCACGGGCAAGCCCGTTCCCGGGTACAGCAATCTTCTCTCCTATGTACAAGAGCATCATCTGGAGCACGATGTCATATTTCCCGGGTTTGTTTCCCATGCGCTGTTACCCGCGCTTTATGCCGAAAGTACGGCATTTTTGTTTCCCAGCTTGTACGAAGGATTCGGGCTGCCGCCGCTGGAAGCGATGGCATGCAATACGCCCGTTGTCGCATCCAACTGTTCGAGTATGCCCGAGTTGTTGGGTGATGCGTTTGTACCCGTTAATCCGGAATCGGTATTGGATATTGCGCGAGGTATGACAAGTATCTTGCAATATCCCGCAATTGCGCAAAACATGAGCGAGAGAGCACTGGCGCACGTAAAACAATACCGCTGGGATATCGCAGCACAAGAACATATTCGTGTGTATGAGCGGGCGCTTGAATAACTGAAGGATTGGCGTATCATTTTTGTATGAGGAAAAATACGAGGATTGCAAATTTCTTGTTTGAAATTGGGACGATGCGAAAATTGCCCCGCATGCATCGACAAACGTTGTTGACCGATGATGATTCCGATACCATCGCTTCGCATTCATATCGCGTCGCCATCATCGCGTGGATGCTCGCGAAAGAAGAAGGTGCGGATCCGTACAAAACGGTTATGATGGCACTGCTGCATGATATTGGCGAAGCCCGGACCGGAGATCACAATTGGGTTCATAAGCGGTATGTAAAAATATTCGAAGAGGAAGTGCACAAAGAACAATTGGACGGGTTACCGTTTTCAGATCTCAAGGATTTTCTTGGAGAATATGTGAAAAGAGAAAGCAAAGAATCCATTATTGCCAAGAATGCTGATCTTCTAGATCAAATTCTGTTGCTTCGCGAGTATGAATGGCAGGGGAATAAGGAGGCTACCATATGGTTGCAAGGGAAAGGAAAAGCAAAAGGAATCTCAAAGCTGAAGGAATTAACACTGAAACGAGCGAAAGAACTGGGAAAGGCGATATATTCCACGTCACCGTCGGCATGGTGGGACGATTTGTGGACGAGCAATAATCGGTAGAAAAGGATACAATACCTAGGTGAAAGATATTCATCCTTCAAAGGAAGATCATACGCTTCATGTTGTCTGGAAATTGCCTGCGAGATTGCGCAAGGTCAAGCGCAAACGTGCGAAGAGGCTGGTAAAAAAGCGTGTATCGAAAAAGGCTGTGCACTTCGACGTAAAAGCGGTCGCAACCGTTGTAGAGCATGGGATTTTGTTGCCGACGCATCATTTCCATCCGGAGCCGGTCATTCCCAACACTGCTGATATTACTCGTCAATTAGCTGCACCTTCGTCCTTACCTCGCAAGTTGCCAAAGAAGCACGTAGATCCCCTCCTTATCCAAGAACGTGATATCGTATACAGTTTTACCGAAGATCCGAAGGCGGTCCGTGTCATCCATGAGGGGTTCAAGATCATTCAGCCGCAGGCGTCGGTGCCATTGCCTCCTCGAAATGTTGTGGTGAGCGCGGCGTTACTGCTTGCGGGATTTTTCTTTATGTCATTTTTCATTTGGAATCTTCAGGGGGCTGGGAGGGGAACAGCCGCGTTAGCCGTTATTCAGGCGAAGACGTCTCTCGCATTTCAGCACGTGTCTCAAGCGCAAATCGCTCTCGCAAACACAAATGTGGAAGAAAGCGAACGGCAATTTGCGGCAGCGTCCGCGGAGATGCAATCCGCAAAAAAAGATATGGATGAGGCGCTTGCCGCATCTAAGAATATTCTTCGCGTACTTGACGTAACGGGAACGGTTAAATCTGGACAAGAAATGCTTGACGTTGGCGTGGCGCTTGCGGATGCAGGCGTGCACATGTCGCGTGCGGTTGCACCGTTTCGTGCCATTACATTCGAATCTTCTCTCACTGAAGCAATCGTTGCGGCGCAACCGAATCTGGAGAATACCGAGCAAGCGCTGGATGTGGCCCAGGAAAAAATCTCCGGCATTGAATCGGGATTGTTACCCGAGGAGGTGGTGCTCGATTTAGAGAAGTTGAAAATCGCCATTTTGCACGCTAAAAATACGCTTCATCATCTCGTGGAAGAGAGTGATACGTTACTGACGCTACTAGGCGCAAAACGAGACAAGCAGTATCTTTTGTTGTTTGCAAACAGCGATGAAATACGACCCGTTGGGGGGTTTATTGGAACGATCGGGCTCGTGAATATTTCCAGAGGCAAAGTTGAAAATATCGACGTAAAAAGCGTATATGACGGCGATGGTCAATTGAAAAAGTATCTTGCGCCTCCGAATCCATTGCTTCCTATAGTTCGCAGATGGTTCTTGCGCGATTCGAACTGGTTTATTGATTACTCGGTGAGCGCGCGGAAGGCGGGCGAGTTGTTCGAAAAAGAGGGTGGTCCAACCGTCGATGGTGTTATTACGCTCACACCGAAGGTTATACAGAACCTGCTTACCGTAACAGGTCCGATACACGTTGCGGGTCACGACGTTACCGTAACCGCCGATAATTTTGTTGAAGTGACGCAAGGTCTCGTGACGTACGACTATGACAAGGAGGAGAATAGGCCAAAGCAGTTTCTTGCCGATTTAACACCTATTATGCTTACGAGATTGTTTGCTTCGTCAAGTGATATGGATTCCGGCTACGGAAAGATAAAAACATTGCAAGCGCTCACGAATTCGCTCGCCGAAAAAGATCTGCTGTTGTATTTTGCCGATGAGCATGCACAAGACCAAGCGGAGCGTTTGCGATGGACCGGTACGCTTCCCGAAGAGGCGGAGGGCTTTCTCATGGTTAATAACGCGAATATCGGAGGGCATAAGAGCGATCAGTTTATTGAGCAGGAAATTGATTATCGTACTACTATTCTCGATTCCGGTGATGTCGATGTAGTAGTCTCGGTTCGGCGGACGCATCATGGCCCGGATGAAACGTTATCTTATGCATATCCGGAAGGAGAGAATCCCGCGGAAAAAGATAATATTATTTATCAACGCATCCTGGTGCCAAAGAAAGCACAGCTGCTGGAAGCCAAAGGATTTACGCCGGAGTCGATGGTTCCGTATCCCGTACTGTCGGGCACATCGCTCCACCTTGAAGCGGACCCTGATGTTGTAGCGTGGCAAAGTACGCAGCATCGGCTACCCGACGGAACGGTTGTGGGCACGGAATCGGGGTATACCATGTTTGCCAATTGGATTGTGACAAAGCCGGGGCAAACATCCGTTGCGTTATATAGATATCGGGTGCAAAACGCGGTGAGTATGCCGGGATTGTTGCAGCGCGCTTCTTCGTATGCGATGTCGGTTGCAAAGCAGCCCGGCCAGTATCGAACCGATCTACGGGTATCTGTGAAGGTACCGGATACCATGAAGATTGTACGTGTTGTGCCAGATTCAGGAGTGACACGCGAGACGGATACTTCCGTTACGTATCGTGGGCAATTGACTTCCGATATTGTGCCAGGCATTGTGTTTGAAAAGAGGTAACTATGAAATACCCTACGAACGGCTCTATCGTTTCTGCAGCGCTTATCATAGGCGCTTCTTCTTTCGTGAGTAGAATTATCGGCCTGCTTCGGGATCGTACGTTTACCACGCTGTTTGGAGCGGGTGATACGTTCGATGCCTTTATTGCGGCATTTAGAATTCCGGACCTCATTTTCAATCTTGTCGTAATCGGGGCTCTTTCCGCAGCATTCATTCCCATGTTTACGGAAAAAATGATTTCCGGAAAACAGGGAACAAAAGAAGCGTATCGATTTGCGCTTTCCGTGTTGAATCTGATGGGAATCGGGATCGGGATTCTGAGCGCACTGTATATCCTGCTCGCTCCGGTGATTGTTCCCTTTTTAACTCCCGGATTTACCGGTGAAAAACTGGCGTTAACGATTCAGCTTTCTCGCATCATGGCGCTTCAGCCATTCTTGCTTGCAATCAGCTTTGTGTATTCCGGTATATTAAACTCGTACAAACGGTTTGTCGCATACGCGTTTGCTCCCATTTTGTACAATGTTGGCATTATCATCGGTGCGGTATATTTTGTTCCCCATATGGGAATACAGGGGTTGGCGTGGGGTGTCGTATTTGGTGCGGCATTGCATGTTCTCGTGCAATATCCTAGCGTTCGCAACGTGGGTTTTCGCTGGAGAGTAGTCCTCATTTCTTCCGTTGAGGATTGGAAAAAACTTTGGCGGATGATGCTTCCGCGTGTGTTTGGGCTTGCCGCGCAGCAAACGAACCTATTAATCGTGACAATTCTTGGGTCGGGCCTTCTTTCCGGGAGCATTTCCGCGTTTCACCTTGCAAACAATGCGCAATATATCCCCATAGGGATTATCGGCATCGCATTCGCACAAGCCGCATTCCCAACGCTTTCCGAGCAGATTGCACGGAAACAGAAAAAAGCGTTTCTCCTCACGCTGACAAAGTCGTTTCGGTATATCATGTTTTTTGTCGTACCCATCTCGGCGCTTTTTTTCTTGCTTCGCGCACAGATTATACGTGTCTTGTTCGGAGACGGTGCGTTTAATTGGGAGGATACCGCCATCACGTACGACACGTTTGGATTTCTTGTAATGAGCATCTTTGCTCAAGCAACCATTCCGCTGCTGACCCGAGCGTTCTATGCCAAGCAGAATACCAAGACGCCTGTGGTGGTATCGTTGATAAGTATCGTGTTAAACATTTGTCTTGCGGTGCCGTTATCGCAGAGTATGGGAATTCAAGGGCTTGCTATCGCATTTTCATGTTCCGCAGTGGTTCAGCTCGCACTCTTGCTCGGTGTGTTGCATTGGGACTTGGACGGGTTTGAAGACAAGACTGTATTGATCAGTGTAAGTAAAGTCGTCGTTGCTACAGTGATTGCCGCCGCTGTGGCGCAAGCGATGAAAATTCCCATTGCATACATGGTTGACATGCATCGATTCTGGGGAATCGCGACTCAGTTGCTCGGAGTATTCGCAGGCGGCATGGTAACGTACGTATTCGTGTGTATGCTGCTTAATAGTGAAGAGTTAGAAATTGTGAAGAAGTATATACCTCGTAAGTTTAAGTTTACCGCCGGCGCCGATACCCCACGTTTTTCCGGTTTTATGGAATAGCGTATGCGTTGAAAATATCACCGACTTTTTCTTCGGTTTGTGATCGTTTTTGTGAGTGTCATTTTTAGTGTGGCCGATTCGCTTTACGACGGTTGAGCAAATGGAATTAGCCGATCCAGTCGGTACGGTCACGGTTACGCGGGAAAAACCGCTTGAACATATTGATCTCGTTTCGTCACGGACGCTCGTGGGAGCTTCATTTTGGACTGTACGAGCTCCAAAAACATCACATGACGCTTGGTTGGAATTACGCATTACAAATGCGGACACGAAAGAAGTCGTTCATTTTCAGGTAGAACGGTTTTCTGATGTATTTGATGGCGAGCAAAAAAAGCTACGTTTCTTATTTCCTTCTCTTTACAATTCATCCGGTAGGAGTTACCTTGTTTCATTGCGTTTGCAAAGTGCTGCTGCCGATGAGTCTCTGATGCTTCGCGGAACGCTTACCGATCCTGATGATTTTTTGAGTGCACACGCAGCAATTCAATTCATGGAAACGCGCTCTTTGCTTTCTCTGTTCTATACGCATCTTTATCTTGCGAAAACCGACGGCGAAGATATTTACTACTATTGGGTAAGAGGAGGACAGGTGGCAGATGGTGGTAATCCCTATGAATGTGCGCTGGACGATACCTGTGTCGATCATAAAAATCCCGGACACTTTCCCCTTTTTTATTGGCTCTCCGCTTTTTCGCATTACGGCGGATTACATGAGTATGAAACATGGATTGCGTTTTGGCGACCCGTCTTTATCCTTTTCTATATTGCCACAGGCGTTCTCTTGTTTTCCGTATTATACAAGCGTAAACAGTATGAGCTTGCTCTCTTCGCGCTGTTCTTTTGGCTCTTTAATCGGTGGTCACTATATGTCATTCGTGTCGCTCACGTGGATTTTTTGGCGGTATTCTTCATGACCGCATCATTGCTGTTATTTGAAAAAAGAAGATATTGGTCACTCTTGTTTCTGGGTGTTTCTTTGGCTATCAAGCAGGTTGCTGTATTTCTCATACCGTTATATATAATCCTTGGTTGGGTGCGAACACGAAAAGATACCCGATGGAAGAATTTGCTTCTCGCGGTTGCATTGATTGGCTATATTCCCCTGATAACTGCGTTGCCGTTTTTACTCGATAATCCACGGGCGGTTGCAAAAGGGCTGCTGTTCTCCGCGTCTCGCTCTTCGCATGCAGACATGGGGGCAATGCCATTGGTATCACTGCTGAAAATGCACGGTGCTGTAGGTGTAGCTCCGATGGTATTTTTGATGGCGCTCATATATGGAGCTGCGTACCGAAGACATATGACGGTCGTCACGGGTGGATTTGCTATCATGGTTATTTTTCTCGCGTTTAATACGGTGTTGTTCAATCAATACTTTTTGTGGGTGATACCGTTTATTCCGCTCGTCCTTGCACAGTTGCGGAATGTGGAAAAGGAACAAACATAATACAGGCTCATATGGTATTCGTTTTCTATGAAGAAAAAGGTTCAAAATGGAGATACGATTGCAACTCAGCATGATTTGGCATTGCTCTGGGGAAAATTTTCCACGTGCATTGATGGCGTTGAGCTGAGACTTGCCGCGCGCTTAGATACGGTAGAAGAGGAGCTTGTAAGGCATCGAAATATATTGAAATTCATCTTGAGCGTTGTGCAATCCATTGCAGGACGGTTTCAAGAGAGAAGCGGTGATCACGTACAAATTCGCAATCACGAAGATCGCATTACGGCTGCGGAGATTCAAATTCGGACGTTGCAGAAATAGCGAAGGTTGAATTGTGAGCCCAACCATGGTATTTTCATGGAATTGTATGGACATACGCAATTTTTGTATTATCGCGCATATTGATCATGGAAAAAGTACGCTGGCGGACCGCATGCTTGAATTGACGCATACGGTGGAAATGAGAAACATGCGTTCCCAACTCTTGGATTCGATGGATTTGGAGCGGGAAAAAGGAATTACCATCAAGCTTCAGCCGGTGCGCATGGAGTACAAGGGTAAAGTGTTGAATCTCATCGATACGCCCGGACACGTAGATTTTCAGTACGAAGTGTCTCGAAGTTTAACAGCCGTTGAAGGTGCACTGTTGCTTGTTGATGCAACACAGGGCGTACAAGCGCAAACGGTATCCAACCTCTACTTTGCGCTTGAGCAATTTTTGGAAATCATACCGGTGATCAACAAGATCGATTTGCCCGCGGCTAATGTGGAAAGAGTTTCTCAGGAGATTATGAACTTGGTAGGAGTTAAAAAAGAGAATATTTTACACATATCCGCGAAGACAGGCCAAGGTATACCGGAGCTGTTGGATGCAGTGTGCGCAAAGGTGCATCCGGCGCGAACCGGTGCTGCAAACGAACCCTTGCGAGCGCTCATATTCGATTCCGTTTATGATGACTACAAAGGAGTTGTCGCCTATGTCCGTGTTATCGAAGGAAGCGTATCCCAGGGAGATGCGATTACATTTCTCGGAACGGATGTGGACGATCGTGTGGTTGAGGTTGGTGTGTTTAAACCGCAATTTACCGCTTGTGAACGCATCGGAGCGGGAGAAATCGGATACATCGCCACTGGACTGAAGAATCTCCGACAAGCGCGCGTCGGGGACACGATCGCGAAAACTTCAGAAAAGCATGTAGTTGAACAACTCCCGGGGTTTGCAATTCCTCAACCGAAGGTCTTTGCGGGATTGTATCCGGTGGATGGAAGTGACTTTCCCGTGTTGCGCGAGGCGATGAGTCGGTTGCAATTGAATGACTCGAGCTTAACGACGCATATGGAGCGCAGTCACGCGTTGGGGCAAGGTTTCCGGTGCGGGTTCTTAGGAATGTTACATTTGGAAATTGTTCAAGAACGGTTACGAAGAGAGTTTGATTTGCAGCTTGTGGTGACAACGCCGAGTGTGCTGTACCATGTCACGTTGTCAAGCGGAGAAAAAAAAGAAATCCATACACCCGATGCGTTTCCCGATCCAAGCCACATTGCTTCTACTTCCGAGCAATGGTGCAGCGCGGAAATATTGTTGCCGAGCGCGTACTTAGGTGCCGTGTTCGAGGTTATGGCGCAGCATGAAGGTAATCTCATTTCACAGGAAGTCTTGGGAACGGATCGGATGTTGTTGCATTATGAATTGCCGTTGCGTGAATTGGTCGTTGACTTATATGATCAACTGAAATCCATCACTTCAGGATACGGTTCGTTAAGCTATGAGGTTATCGAGTGGAGAGATGCGGATGTCGTGAAGCTTGCAGTGTTGATGAACCATGAAGTGGCCGAAGCGTTGTCGTTGATCGTACCCCGTCATAAGGCGGAAGCGATCGGCCGAAGAGTGGTTGAAAAATTAAAAGATCTTGTTCCAAGGCAGCAGTTTGCGGTACCCATACAAGCGGCCGTTGGCGGAAAGGTGGTTGCGAGAGAGACGATACCCGCGCTTCGGAAGGACGTGACCGCAAAATTGTATGGAGGAGACGTGACGCGAAAACGGTAGTTGCTTGATAGGCAAAAGAAGGGAAAAAAGAGGTTATCTACGAAAGGTTCTATTTCGCTCCCACCGGAGGCATATATTCAATTGCTAAAGCGGTAGCGTTTCTTGCGATACGATATGGTATTGATTTTTTCTGTCGCTTTTTCTACACTTTATGTACAGCTTTCAAGGATGGAAAGACTTCCGGTACTCTCTCCGGGGTATCCCAGGGAAAGCTCAAAATATGGAGCGATGCGTTGATCCCACCTCGTATCAATCTATATTTGGCCTGGTTTCAACTTCGGTTGTCACCAGGTTTTTTCTTTGTCTCAAGTTTTTTTAGCATGGCGGTAGTTAAAGTTCGCTGTTTCTATTCCGATGTACGTTTGACTTTTCTATCCTTTTTTATATACTTTTATAGCTTCAAGAGGCTGACGTACCTCGAGAAGCGATAGCGTTGTGAAACGCTAAAATATAGAGGGGTAGTGCTACCGGATTTCCAGTTGGCACAAATTTCCGCTTTATGTTTGCCTGGTTTCAACTTCGGTTGTCACCAGGTTTTTTCCTTTTTCTCCTTTACTTCTATAGCAGCGATAGCTTGAA
>CAZSWB010000006.1:0-12534 GCA_964610675.1 uncultured Candidatus Saccharibacteria bacterium | reverse complement strand
ATGCAATGTTTGACATCGTCGTGAACTCCGCCGATTATGGCATCTTGAAAAAAGACAGTCACGGTCGATTGTTTGATATTGCATTGGATGCATTGGAAGGACGTATAGAGCAGGCTTTAATGATAGATAATCAACCTGCGGTGATTGCAGTGTTTGAGCAAAAAGGTGGAGTAGGGTATGTATATACGAACTTTTCAGAATTTCAGAACTGGACTACTCTCCATCTATGAATATCTACTTCGCAGCATCCATTCGAGGCGGAAGAGACGATCAGGAAATCTATTCTCATATTATTGAACAGCTACGCTCATACGGCACGGTTGTAACCGAACACTTCGGGAATAAGGAGATTGCGGCGGTAAGCGGTACGGGAAAAGATGTCGCCGCCATTTATGCGCAAGATATGGAGTGGGTTACGCTCTCCGATGTGATCGTTGCGGAAGTAACGCAGCCAAGTCTTGGTGTGGGGTACGAAATTGGAAGAGCAGAAAGCATGGGGAAGAAAGTTCTGTGTCTGTATCGCGAAACTCCCCAACGCAGTCTTTCGGCGATGATTGCGGGGAATCCGAAGCTGCTGGTAAAAACATATGCGTCGCTAGATCAAGTGCAAATGCATCTGAAGGAATTTTTTGCGTAAAGAAAACCCTCGATCATCTGCGCATACAATGCGTGATGACGAGGGAGGGGTGTGTTCATTCGAAAAAATCAGCCGGAAACCCTATTTCGGAGTCGGGGTGTGATACTCGCATGATCGGATCGTCTTTCAATACTCGTAAAACCTCTTTCGTACAAGGTTTCCATCGAATATCCCTGATGTTCATACTGCATGCTGCTAAACATTCGTTTGCCTCAGGTCGGCGGAGAAACAATCCGACTAGTTTCGATGTACCTGGTCTCCAAAATACTCGATCAACATCTTCCGCAAGAAGGCGAGCGTCGCTCTCATGACCGAGGAGTATGCTATCCGGCACCTTGGAAAAGTAATAGAAGAAAATTCCATACTTCCAAGTGATTGCCAGATATTTCGCTCGTGAAAGCTTTATTCCAACTTTGCATGGACTGTCTGCTCCGGTGCGTATTGCGAGTTTGGTCACACTCACGAGATCTGTGGCGGTACATCGATGTATCTTGTAAAGAGATGTTCTCGTGACCGCAAAAAACTCCCCGCATAAACCGGTCATGAGAGTTCCTTTCGTTGTGAGGGTACAAGAATATACTGCACATTCTTGTACACCTCTTTCGCCTATATTGCAACCGGGCGGGTCAGTTGCGTGATGTTAGTGAGTTCCGCGTGGATGAGCATACGGTCCTTGGTAGACCACAGCGGCCAGCACGCCATCAGAGAGAGGGTGGGAACTGGACGGTCGGAAATAACACGAAAGTCGGCAGTAGGGGTGATGATTTCGCTTTTTACGATACGATACGCATACCGTGCGCCTTTCCAATCCACATAGAGTGCATCTCCATTCTGCAATTCATTTATGCGGATAAAGGCAAAGCGATACGCGCCTTTCCACGGCTCTCCGGTAGAATGGGCTGATATGAATGTATTTCCCAAAGCGCCGGGTGCAATTCCGTTCGGATACAATGCAGCTCCTTTTTTAAGCGTAGCAAGTACATCCGCATCTTTGAGAGAGGCGCTCATCACAATGGGGACATGTACGCCAATAGCGGGAATTCGAATCCAGTCGGACGTAGATTCGGCAGGGTTGTAGGGGGGATCAAGCGGAATTTGGATGGGGTAAGGATTCACCACGATATTCGGAGCCGGCGTGGCAAACGGAACGAAACGATCGGCACTTAATGGAAGTTGTGCTTCCGCTTTCGGTACCGAGAAAAGCAGTGCGGGAATAAGAGAAGTTGCCGCGGGAGCAAATGTAATCAACGAAAGTGCTAGACCGAAGAAAAACAACAGCGCAAAAAAGAAGGCACTTACGAACAATAGTGTGTTTTTTTGCCGAGACGCAGGGGTTACAAAGAATGCGTAGTCTTTTTGCATAACCAAGCATTATAATCCGAAAAATATATATTGTCAATGGTCTGAGAGAAAAGTGCGGTAAAACAGCAAAAAACCCGCTTAAAACGGGTTTTTTGCAGCTCATTTAGCGTAAAACCTATACGTCTTGTGGTTTTACCGTTGTACGCTTATTGCCCTGGGATCGTGCTGCTGCATCGTCCAACATAGACATAACTTTTTTATTAATAGCTTCCGGAAGGTCTCCGGACATCTTTGCGTTTTTTGCCTTTAAGTAAGTTCGAATTTTGCTTGCTACTACGAGAAGTTCGCTCATAGATACCCACCTCCTTTATCGTGGTTCATAATAGTTGAGTTTATCCACATCGCTAAAAGTCTACCACTATACCGCTTAAGTGCACAATCTATGTAAATAGCAGGATACCTGCAAGGAAAATGACGATGGATGTATGCATGATGAGTGCCGGATGTTGAATATTGATTCGAATGACAACGGCGAGTAGAAGGAGGAGTGTTATTGCGATGATGACAAGGAGCGTCGTATTACGCGATACGTTTGCAATGGTTGCGGCAAAGCTTCTCGCCGCCTCGTTTTCCTGAAGGGTAAACGTAGGCGCTATCTGTACCGTTTGGTTATCAATCGTAATGGGGGCACGGAGAGAAAGAAGTTGCCATACGTTCGATGACGATCCGCCGACAAGTGCAACCTGCTGTTGGTCAAACGCGGGCGCAAGTGCGAATGTGTATTCCCGTGCGGGGGCGGGAGATGGCTTGGGATTTGTAAATGATATCGCGGCAGAAACCTCGCTTTCGACTCCATTCGTATTTCTCGTGAACGCTTTCGCGATAAGGGTGCCTGGAGGCAACTGGTTTGAAGCAATGGAGATATTCAAAGAACCGGTTTCGGGAAGCGTGGTAATGAATCGCTCTTGGTTTCCTATGAGGAGGATGACGGAATGAAGCTTGTCACCTTCTACGGCGAATACCGCCTCGTCATGCTCGTCGCTGGGTGAGTGGACAAGCGTAATGCGTGGCGTGCGAGGCGCCGCGGGCAGGGGGACGGGAGTGACAACCGGTTCGGGAACAGGTGTCGCGACCGGTGGAGGCGCGAGCGTATCCTCTTCGGGCGCTGGAGATGCTTGCGTTGCTTCTCCAAGAGGCTTTCCAAACATATGAACGACGATAATAGATGTACCTCCCTGGAATTCTCCGCTCACGACCGCAATTCCGGTTTCCGTGTAATCCTTGTGGAGCAGATTTGCTTTATGGGTCGGGCTTGCAAGCCATGCTGCGACGACATCTTCGGAATCCAAGAAATCAATTGCCAGATTTTCTCCCGCAACTTGGTACGTATAGCCTGTTTGTTTCATCCAAAACCACGGGGTAACACCACTGGGGGAGATATGTGCAAAGTATTGGTGCTTCAGCATATCCTCTCCTTTTTGTTTGGCTGCTTGGAAGAGTGCGTTGTTGTGGGTAAGCGGCGTAAGACCAACTTCGGTGCGTGCCTGGTTGGTAAGCTGCAACATGCGGCCATCCGTGATAGTGGAGAGCTTCGCGATATTCGGAGTCAGCGCAAACGCGACAATTGCGAGAAGTTTTATGGCGATGAGCACTGAAGATACGTACACAAGCGTACGGTGACGCAGTGCGAGTGGCCAATGATTGTTTGTATGGTGTGGGATGAAAGTAGTCTTTGCAACGCTCATAGGCACAGTGTATCGTATTACTACACCTATGAATATTGTGATTATGGCGGGAGGAAGCGGTACGAGGCTGTGGCCGTTATCCCGAAAGAATTTTCCGAAACAATTTCTTGATTTGGGGACGGGCAAAACCCTGATTGAGCACACCTACGATCGAGCGCGCGCGATGGTTGCACAAGAACATGTATTCATCGCGACTACGGCGCAACATGAACGAAAGATTCGAGAAATTTTTCCACAGGTTGCGGATCAGAACATATTTTTAGAGCCCGATCGCAGAGAAACGGGACCGGCAATCGCCGCCGCCGCGGTCGCGCTTAGTATATTGGGGAAACATGACGAGCCCGCGTTGTTTTTATGGGCGGATCATGTATTTACGGATGAAGATGCCTTGCTCAACGGCCTTGCCATCATGAGAAAGCTCATCGAAGAAGATCCGAACCGGATTGTGATCATCGGGCATACTCCAACCTCTCCCGAAACGGGATTTGGGTACATGCAGATGGGCGAAAAAATCGCGGGGTATGAGGACGTATACAAGATAGATTCGTTTAAAGAAAAGCCAGACGAAGAAGCGGCACAGCGATACGTGTTGGACGGATCGTATTTCTGGAACATCGGATATATGTGTGTTACTCCGAGTTTTCTGTTAAAGGAACTGCAAGCGTATGCTCCTGACTTGTCCCAAGCCGTTTCGAAATACGCTGCTACATACAAGGAACAGGGAAAGGAAGCCGCCGCACAGATCTACGGGGAGATGCCCAAGATAGCCATCGATTACGCACTGAACGAACGGACCCCGAATATTATTGCGGTGACTGGGGACTACGGATGGAGCGATGTAGGAAGTTGGGCAATAGTGAAAAAATTGTTTGGAACTGACGGTGACCATGTTCCGAAGGGGCACCATGTACACGTAGACAGTCATAACAATTACATTTACAACGCAACTCCTCACGTTGTTTCCATGATTGGAATGAAAGATACGATTGTGGTTGTTACGGAAAATGCGGTACTCGTAACGGATATCGGAAGCTCTCAAAAAGTGAAAGAAGTGGTACAGCGGCTTGAAGAGCATGATAAAAATGAATATATATAACCGACATATGGTATCTGTTACAAATCCGAGAAAGTTTACGACCGTTCTCCTTCTTGTAAGCGTCGTCATCATTTTCATTCTCTTTCGAATGGTGTGGGGCACTGGTGTTATTGAAAAGACGGGAAATGTCGAGATTTCGCAAGGAAAGAGCGCTTCTCAAGTATGGAGAGATCTGGTGAATGAAGGATATTCCGACCGGACGATCCCATGGAAATACTATGGCAGGAAAGATAACGCGGCAGAGAAGATTCAAGCCGGTATTTATCATGTAGAGAAGGGTGAGAAGATTTCCCATGTGGTTGAAAGGCTCGCGGGGGGAGACGTGCAAACGAATGAGCTATCTGTCACATTTCCGGAAGGGTTTACGCTTGCGCAAATCGCGGCGCGCGTTGCGGATCGTACGGAAATAGAGGCTCAATCGTTTATAAACGAGGCGACTATGGGAGTATACGCGCAGTTGTTTCCATTTTTACCTGACACATCGCCGGAGCGCAGCCTCGAAGGGTACCTCTTTCCGGATACGTACAGGATAACTGCGGATGACAAACCACGCGATGTAATCATGCGCATGTTGGGTAATTTCGACAGGAAGGTACCTGATAACATCCGGACAGAGGCACAAGAAAATAACAGGACACTTGATGAAATTATCATCATGGCAAGCATTGTGGAAAAAGAGGTCCGAGATGAAAAAGACATGGCGCTGGTGGCAGGAGTGCTCTGGAAGCGGATCGATGATCAAGAGGGGTTGTATGCCGACGCCACGCTTGAATATATCGTGGAGAAAAATGGAAATTTGACTACGGCGGATTTGGCGCTCGATACTCCGTACAACACGAGAAAATACCGCGGTCTTCCTCCGACTCCCATCAGCAATCCCGGACTTACCGCTATTCTTGCCGCGTTGCGCCCTCAGGAATCGGAGTATTACTACTATCTAACCGCAAAAGATGGCACGACCATTTTCTCAAAAACCAATGATGAGCACAATATTAATAAGGTGAAGTATTTGCAGTAGGAAGGGGTAGCTTATGAGAAGCAGCTGGAAAAGACTGAAAATTGACAAAATGAGAGTGTAGGAGCATAATCATAAAAGCACTCTACAACCTATTCCTATAGTTGCAATTGAAAGGAGTTTGCATGACTAACGACGCCAAGCTCATCTTTTGTGAGCCGAAATTGTTTTGCATCGATCGTTCCAACCCATTTAACCCGGCCAAGTTCATCGGCTCCGGCTGGCGTATCTGGAAAGGCCCGAAAGACGGAGACGGCTTGGAAGGCGAGGAACAGCAAGATGCTCGTTCTCTCGCCATCACAGAGCTCGATCTTTCCAAGCTTCGCTATGAGCATTGTCTCACGGTGAAAGAGTCGAGAATTACCGGGGAGGAAAAGCTCGCTCGCCTCAAAGAAAGAGAAAAAGCGTTTATCCGGATGGATGCAAAGATCGCACAGGCGCTCCTGGAAGAGCCCGGCCGCAGAACACTCGAATGGATTCGCGTGAACCTCGGTAAAACTTGGTTCGATGTTCCGGGAACAGAACTTCGGAACCCGGTCGGTCGTCGCTGCGTCCTCTGTCTGTATTGGGGCGATAGTGAGTGGGGCTGGGACTGCTCCTATCTCGGCAATGATTGGTATGCGGACGGTCCGTCGTGTGTCCTCGCAATTGAGCCCTCAAAAACTTAGAGTCTCGGCACTTTTTGTCCTGTGCTCTTCGTACTTAGCCCTACCGTTCGTTCGCGTCTGGTAGGGTTTCTTCATTCTTTATAGTGCATAATAGCGTCTCTTGCATATTCGTTTGGAAGGATAATCTATCCGGTACAGTTGTATTTTTCACTCGTCCGTTGTATACATAGGAAAGTCATCCGAAGACCAAAGGCGCAACCATAAGACCTTTGCAGGAGAGATACGGATAGCTTCTATATCCCAAAACCTCTTTTTAGTCGCAGGATGGCGACTAATATATATTTTATGCCACTTACACGACAACAAAAAGAAGCGCGCGTAACCGATGTGGGAGATACGATTGCGGCATCCGCCGGAACGATATTTCTCGCATACAATGCGTTAAACGTAGTGGACGTAAACGAGTTGCGTGAGAAGTTGTATGAGGCGGGGTGCGAAATGCGCGTCGTGCCGAAACGACTTCTGAAAATAGCGCTTGCGGATGCGAAGCTCTCGTTTAATCCGATGGAGCATGAAGGGCAAATGGCTATCATCTCCGGGAAAGACGGAGTTTCTCCCGCAAAAGTACTCTTTGCGTTTGCAAAAGGAAAAGAAAACATGCGCCTCATAGCCGGCATCCTTGACGGGAAAGAAATCACCGCTACAGATGTAACGGCACTGGCAATGTTGCCGAGCAAGCAAGAATTACTCGGTCAATTGGTTGGGGTTCTTTCCGGACCAATGCGCGGTATGGTGCAGGTACTCTCGGGCGTCCCTCGCGGAGCCGTATACGTTCTGCAGTCCATCGCGGATCAAAAGGAAGGGAAATAACGAGAATATAATTCATTAACTACAATATTTCATTCTATGTCAGACGAAAAAGAACCAGTACAAGTGCCGGAAAAGTTTCAGGCAATTGTCAAACAAATTGAAGAAATGTCCGTACTTGATCTATCCGAACTCGTTCACGTATTGGAAGATAAGTTCGGAGTATCGGCGGCAGCGCCTGCGATGATGATGGCATCAGCCCCTGCAGCGGGAGAAGAAAGTGCCGCAGAGGAAAAATCTGCGTTCACCGTTGAACTCACTGAAGTGGGAGCAGAAACAAAACTTCCTGTTATAAAAATGGTGCGTGAGCTCACGCAGCTTGGACTCAAAGATGCGAAGGATCTTGTTGATAAGGCACCTTCAGTAATCAAAGAGAATGTTCCAAAAGAAGAAGCTGAAGAAATGAAAGCAAAGCTGGAAAAAGCAGGCTCAAAAGTAGTCCTGAAATAGTCGAGAACGTATTACTGAATAAAAACCGCTCCGCAACGTACGGGGCGGTTTTTTGTTGTGTGATATACTTACGCTAATTTCTATGAATGCTGCACGTGAGTATAACAAGGAAGTGGAGCAGGTTGTAACGATGCTTGCCCAAAGTAAACATGCAAACGTGCTCCTTGTCGGACAGAGGGGAGTACAGAGCATGGAAGTTGCGAGCGAAGCGGTCGGTCGCTTTGAATCAACGCGTGTATTTCTTGTTAATTTGGAAGACTTGATGACGGGCACCGTAACGGGCATTGAGCAATTGCAGCATATAGGGAGTGTGCTTTTAGAAATGGAACGGGAGCACGGAAGTATTGCCATACTGACGGGTATGGAAGGAGTATTCGAGGGAATCTTTAGCATATCCGCCGAGGATATTCTGTATCCGTTCTTTGCCTCCAATTCCGTACGTACCATAGCGCTTCTTTCGGATGAAGAGTGTCAAGACCTCGCACAACTCTCTCAGTCAGCTCATACGGTACGGATACGGGGACTTTCAGCAGATCGAACGAGGGAGTTGTTACAGAGTATGGTTAGTCCGTCTGTTTCGCAAGAGTTCGTTGCAGAGGTAGTGGCAAGAACGGAACATTTGTTTCCGGATGTTCCGTACCCGAAACGTGCACTGGATATTATCAACGAACTCAACATGCAAGACAACGTGAAACCGCATCACGTTACGAAATATATATCCAAAAAAGTTGCTTTTGATATTCAGCGCGTTACCGATGAAGGTGACAGGAATTTGGAAAACATATTGGCTCAGCGTATTGTAAATCAACGAGGTGCACAATATGAAATATTGCAGGGGTTGGTACGAGCACGAAGCAAGCGAATAGATATGAATCACCCGATCGCATCGTTTCTTTTTGCAGGGCCAAGGGGAGTGGGGAAGACGGAAACGGCACGAGCGCTTGCCCAGGCATACTACGGATCAAGAGAGCAAATCGTGCGGGTCAATCTGGAAAAAGATCTTCATACGCTGCCGAGCGTTATCACGGCAAATCCGTTCTGCGTATTGCTGCTTGATGGGTATGACGAAGCGCCGCGCGATGTACGGGTATCAACACTGCCAGCGCTGCACCGCGGATACATTACCGATGCGTTCGGTAGGAAATATTTCACCACCCATATGCTCATTATCGCCATGAGTAAGCAGGGAATTGATCAGCAGAGCGGACATGAAAGAGAGCCCTTCCAAAATTTTGACGGCGTGATTCCTTTTACATCGCTCACCCCAAAGCATGTGCGCGAAATAGCACGACGCAAGCTTGCGGCGTTAAACGGTCGCTTGCAGATCTCGTACGATGTTTCTTTGGAGGTAACGCCGGAGCTGATTGATTATATAGCGCGCGCGGGATATACCGACGATCTTGGTGCTCACAAAATGGACAGATGTATTGAAGAGACGGTAGAGCATGCCGCCATGCAAGCGATTACAAGAGATATGGTAGTGCCGGGAGGAAAACTTCGCATTGATCCGCAAAGATTTCCCGTACGGTAGTCATGTCATGTGCATCTGAATGCACACCTACCGTTCATTTGCCAGCGGGAAAAAAGACGATTTCGTTACTGGGCTTCTTCCACAAGCGAGATCATAAGTACCCTTGTTCCATCAAGGACAAAGAGGCGCTGTTCATCCGGAGATACCGCGATGTCGCCGACAGACGATGTATCCTCGAGGAATAGTTGCCGAATGAGAGCGCCTTTTTTGGAGAATATGACAACGCGGTTGTTTGTCGGATCGAGAACATATATATGTTGTATCGTGTCCGACGTCACTAATTTGGTTGCAGAAGAAAGGGAAGGGTCAACGGTCGCTTGGGTAAAGTCCGCAGGAGCACCCCTGAAGAGTTTCGTGATCACTCCGTTGCCGGAAAGTGCATATATGTTTCCGTCGATGGCGATACTTTTGATATCGCTCTTGTTTACTTGCTCGTCCGTAATCCATGGGGTGCCGCCGGCATATCCTCGGAGTGTCTTATTGAATGAAAAAATGTTTTTTTGCGTTGCATCGTACATGTACAATCGATTTCCGAATACGGCGGTTGCCCCGATATCAGGCTGATCTGCAGGAAAGTCGAGGGTTTGCGCAGCAAGCGAATTGTCCTTGGTGTCAAACAGCGCAAGTTTGGTATCGTTTGTGTGAAAAATGATTGTTTTGTCAGAGTTTTGCGCGCTGCCGCCCGTTATGAATCCGATACCCGATGTCGTGTCGCGCACAATCTCGGAGGCTCCGTCCATTCCCATTTTTATAATCGTATTCGTATCGGGACGTACGGAATAGAGGTTGTTGTCAATAAAGTAGATGTGTTTTGGGGACTTGTTGTCAGTATGCTGCGCAAAATCTCCGATGACCTTGGAATTTGCACCGCTGCTGCGAAATATTTTCTGTAATCTGTCTTGTTGCGCTTGAATGTCTGCTGCCAGCGCCTGGGTTTCTTCCACATACAGCGAACCGTTTTGCAGGTCTTGGGTCAGCTCTTTCGCATCGGCGAGTAATCCTGTTGCTTGTTCGCGGTTATCATAAATGAGTGCCGTTTTTGCGGCATCCACTTTGGTGCGCGCTTCGTGCAGGCGCTGACTTGCTTGCTCTATTTCCCGGTCGGAAACTCGCTTGTTTTGGAGGAGAACGACACTCGCTGCGAGCGCGATGAGCAACAAGACTGCAATACCGGCGAATATCTTGCTTGATGCGGGCAGCGACGACGCCCATGTTCTTGCGCGCTTTGCAGACGGCCGAGGAATGCTCATTGCGGGTATATTCTGTACAACCCCTTTCGAACCTTTTTTCATAGCCGGCCACACCCAGTTTTTCAGAATACGAAAACCATAAGAAACGATTGATATCGAAATGAGAACAAATTGTTGCAAAAATGATCGTTTTACCACAAGGGGAGTGCGGGGAGATAACGAGGGAGTCACCGCCGGTTCGTATTTCTTTTTCGGAGCAGAAGGAACTTCTTTTTTTGGTTGCACGATGTATTGCGGAAGTAAGGTAACGACGGTGACTGCAAGCGGTATGCGGTGTCCTTGGTCGATATATAGCCCTTCAAGCCGTGAAGCGATGGTAGAGGCGGAGTGCTCCAGTGCGAATCTTCCGACATCCGTAGATCGAAAGACGGAATCGAATGTTGAAGACGTCAAGAAAATGGTATCACGCGCAAGTACATCTCCACTTGCAACCTGTGAAAACGTTTTTAGAGGGTCGGTAATCGGAAAATGGGAAATTCCCTTTGAAATATTGGTCACGGTTGAATTACGGGCGAGGAACACAGCCCCCGCTCCGGCAACGCTTAGATGCAGATCGTTGCCCGCAAGCACACCGATCGCAACATGAAAATGCCCCATCCAATCCTTCACGCCAGATTGCACAGAGTCATACAAAATGAGATTCGCTTGATGAAGCGCCATCTCAAAGCTTGTGGAAGCGGATCGATCCGCTTCACGGTAATATTCTCGCTGAATGGCCGTAATGACCGTATCAAGCAGCGGTTTTCCTATTCCGCCCCGGTCTTCAATTTCTCCCGCGGCAAACAAAAAACCAAGCTTTTCTTCCCCCTGAGAAGGTTCAAACAGGTAGGTTTCGCATACTATAGAGGGGTCTTTACAGAGGATAAGCTCTTCGGCGGATGGTGTAACTAGTTCTTGCCTCATAGAATATGAGTATATCATGAATAAAAGTGTTGCGTCTTCTGAAGCCAGGGCGTACACTCGAAGAAACATACCTATGGCACAAAAACCATTTCCGCTTGAGAAGATTTTCGGATCCCGAACTCGGGTGAAGGTTATTACGTTGTTTACAACCGGCGTGAAGCGACCGTATTTCGTTCGAGAAATTACCCGGACGGTGAATGAGCGTTTAAACGCCGTTCGCAGAGAGTTGATGATTTTGGAAAAGATCGGAATGTTGAGCACGTATGAAGAGCGCCGCAGAAAGTATTATGTCGTCAACGAAACATTCCCTTTGTTAAAGGAGCTGGCTTCCATTATGCAGAAATCGGGTCCGGGCGTGGAAGATGCATTGTTTAAAAATATCGGGAATGTGGGAAATGTGCAGTACGCATGCGTTACCGGATATTTCACGGGGAATCCAACCGCATTAACCGATTTGTTCATCGTGGGAGATGTACAGGAAAGTAAATTGGAGCAATTTGCGAAAACGATCGAACAGCAAATTGACAGAGAAATACGATATACGCCGATGACGCTCAATGAGTATCAGTACCGGTTGAATTTCAATGATATGTTTCTTCGTCAGATTTTTGGCGGTTCATTCAAAGAAATCATCAATTCGCTTCCGGCAACCATGCGTCCGAAAGAGTCGATGAATCAGAAATCTCGAAGCATTATTCGAGATTTGGCGTAACAGAGGAAAAGATGCAACATGTTCCGCGGATATTGATTTTTAGCCGCTTGTTGTTTGCCGCATACTTCGTCGTTTATCTGCTTTGTTTGGTGCAGGGGTGGTTCGCCGGGTCTATTCTTACGTTGTACTGGTTGGTATATCTCGTATTTGTCTACGCATTTGTGGAGTATGTGTACGCGGCGTTCTTACGGCGAGGTGTGGATTTGATATATGCGTTCCCCTTTGTTTTTATGGCGTACATGGTGAACTTCGCTTCTATGCTGCTGCGCGCGCAAGAACGACTTCCACTGTTAAACCAAGCCGAGCATTTCATTACGTATATGTTGGGTGCGTACATCGTATGGCAATTTTTTCTCCGCTATCTGCCTCAGAAGGCATGGAGAGAGCATCCGTATTACACTTCGATCGTCGTACTTTC
>CAZSWB010000005.1:0-12570 GCA_964610675.1 uncultured Candidatus Saccharibacteria bacterium | reverse complement strand
TTTCCGTTTAGTATATGAACTATGAAGGAGTATGCATACAACAAACGCGGGCTATTTGATTTCGAAGTTCTTGAGAAGCTTGAAGCGGGTATTGTGTTGCTTGGGATAGAAGTAAAATCGGTTCGCAAAGGCAATATCAATCTTACGGGGGCGTTTGTAACATTTCATGAAGGGGAGGCGTATTTGACGAATGCCACCATCTCTCCATGGCAACCGCATAACACACCGGATTCGTACGAGCCGACTCGTTCGCGAAAACTTCTTCTTCGGTCATCGGAACTTAAGTATTTACTAGGGAAAAGCGCCATAAAAGGGTTGACAATCATCCCAATTCGGGTATATGATAAAGGACTGGTTGTAAAGGTTGAAATAGGGGTTGCGAAGGGGAAAAAGCTCTATCAAAAAAAGGAGCAACGTCGCGAGCGGGACATTCGTCGAGAAGTAGAACGAGAGTTACGCGGCAAAGAATAACGATCTGGAGTGCGCCGTTGACTGCGAAGCAAGATTACATATTTCGCGATCAACGGGGCATGCTAGGCCTCGAACAAGTGTTCATTCTATTTATTAGCGTGTCGTCCATTGGGTTTATGGACGTAAATCTTCCAGCCTATTCTAGTACGTGCAAACTTCTCAAATCGCGTGAAGGCAGTATTTGCTAACGCATTTACTCCATCATTTGCGACTGCTATCGCTTAAATTCGGTAGCCATCGATGAGCACCATCCGTCGGGTGCGCATTCGGTGCAACTTTAGACGGATACGATATTTCGCTTTCGTGACGAAACTGTCGGAATTGCACTTCACGATACGCAACTATTTGTCTTTGCTGTTTTGTGCAGATAGATGTGTACTTTAAAACAGCTGCACACGGAGAAGATAATAGGATATCGTTTGTCACGGCGGTTCAATTCCGCCCATGTCCACCTTGACAGGTAAGTGAGATAAGTTTATAAAGGCAACACTGATACGCTGGCACCCACAGGCCTCATAAAGGTGTATTGTTGTTCTTTTTATCTAATGTGTCAGAGTTGAAAAATGGGAGTAACCAAATGCCGACATTCGAAGAGCGCATGGTTCATATTATGCGCTACGTTAACAATGCGGGTGCCATTGCAAAACAGACATCCGTTCAGTCCGCCGTTGAAGCATGGCAATATCTGAGAGAGTATGCGCAAATCATAGAGTTTGGATCGTCGCAAACATCACAGAGTGGTGCTTGGAGGCCGATTGGGCAATTGCGCCAAGGGCCTCTTCCGGCAAATCCCGTGTTTGTTGCTATGGTGTGTGAATCTGATCAGTCTTTCGGGACCAGACTACAGTTTTACTGGGAACGATCCAAGAATCCCTGTTTCTACTTCCCGATGGATAATACCATCGTCATTCGAGATGCGGGCGATGTCGAGTCACCTTTTTTATGTGGTGTGAATGCACTTCACGAAGCAGGCCATGCTATGAGGGCTTTTCGAGAAAGTCGCTGCGGTGCCGCTGCAACACGAACAAATGGCGTTATACCAGATGCATACGTGTTGGAGGAGATTGCGCTACACACGCAAGACCACCTTCTGATTAGTGAACGTGTAGGATCTTCCTACATCGCTCTCATGAGCGAGATTGCGGACACAATGGAGGCAAACAAGGAAGCAAGAAGATATCCTTGTCAGTTTCATCGCATTGGTGGTGAGGTCGTAAGTCAGTGGCTTGATCGATTTCATCGAATGGTGGGAGAAGGGTCAAGTTCGAATCGAATAGACAAGCGTTGGACCAGGCTTATCATTCATGGCCATCTTGTTCTGTGTGGAGATGACGAAGATCGAAAACTGGCAATTATGCGCCACTTTTACGAGACGAATGCTCCCAATGTGCCCTGAGATCGTATTAGGCGTGTCCACACCTCAATTCGACCAGCTTCGCTTATCAAAAAAATGTACCTCTACCCTTTATTTCTTAAGACCGTATGGTTTACCCAGCGGTCTTCTTTTTTTACCAAATTGACCCTATTTTTTTAATTTCCCACAGTAGAGTGTTCCAACCGGGTACGGCGATGTCCACCCATAAGTTTATAGAGCAAAAAGTGATTCACATTACCCGTCCAACTTGACATTTTCATAATACCTGCTATAATGTAAAAACCTAATAACAGATGTTAGGTCGAGTGTTCCTTAACCTTCAATGGAGAGATAAAGTGAAGTACTACGTTTTAGCCGTTGCTGTCATAGGTCTGATTCAAGTCTATTCCTACACCACAGGTACTAGTATTCCTCTATGGTGGCAGTTTGCCATCGTTGTAGGTGTTACAGTTATCTCCGGTATCTGCATCGGAAGTATTCGTGGCCTGCGATCGCCTCCTTCTCGGAGCAACTAGTGTAACTTCAGCTTATGTATTGTCGAACCCCTTTCCCATTTCGGGAAAAGGGTTCTTTTTCTTATCCAGAAACCAATCCCATCTCCTTAATTTCCCATAGCAAAGTGTTCCAACCGTTACGGTTATGTCCACGAACTAATATAGGCTTGGGGTGAAAACCGCCATATGTGTGTGCACATTACCTCTGCCACTTGACAAGAAATAACTTATGCTATATTATACCGTCACAGGTAGTCAAAATATAGGTATTTCCAGCACATTGAAATAAAGGTCAACAATGTCCACAAAAAATCACAGGTCCGGCGGTAAATTTAGCGGTAGACACACGACCGTAATTCCTGCTGCAGGCATTGTAGCTGATTTGGCCATCGCTCAAGGCGAGGTAACGAAAGTATCGCTCGGTTTCATTAAAACCGGCCTTCCATCCGCTAACGGAAAGAGGCGAGTCAAGTTAACACAAGAACAGGGTGACATATTGTTATCTATCCGTGATAACACCTCTCATCAAGAGATTCGTGTGTACACACCTGATATTCAGAAAACAATGCAAGCTATTGCTCGTGAAGCAAAGAATAAAGGATTTCTCATCAAGACAGAGCGTGAATTATGAGGCGACCCTGAGGGTTCGTTTTAAAAATGAAAGTGGATTGGAATTTGCCGCAGATGTTGCTTCCAAGCTCTGAGCGCAAACAACAGCGCTGACATGTATTTTACCGTCAGCGCTTTTTTAATACGCTTTTACGAGTTTGATCCCGTTAAAATAGTACGTGAGAATCTTTTGAAAACTCCACGAGTCTTTTGCCGCGAAGCCGTATGCTCCTTGCGCGCTCATTCCGACGCAATGACCTTTGCATGCAGACGAGGCGTGATGCGGATCTTTTACCGATTGCAAGTGTGGGAAGCGAGAACTGTTCCATTTTTCTTTTGCGCTGCGTGTGCGTCCGTCGGAGTCGGAGAAGTAAATTGTGGAAACGGGTACATCTCCTTCGCCGTTGGTCGCGATGATGCCCCGCACTTTATTAAATATACTCGACATGCGCGGTGTGATGATTTCATATTCGTATCCTCTATATACTTGATCGTCTGAAGTCTTCCCAATATCAAAATCTTGCTGTACCTTCCGGCCGCCGGTAATAACTTTATGGTACAGCACATAGGTGCGTGCCGCGATAGAAAGCGCTTTCAAGTATTCTTCTGGACCTTGACCGGACGTTTCCGCAAGTCCGCGCAAATAGTATTCCGTTCGCAGTTCATTGATTGCCCAAAGTTCGTTGCATTCGTCACATTTGCGGATTTCAATAATACCGCGGAAGCGATTGTAGTTTTTCCCGGGGATGGTAGGAGACGGATCCGAATAGCTGTGGATTTTCATAATCGCTTGATTCAGGGGGACTAGTCGAATCTTGTTCACCGTGTCAAAACTCACTCCGGATCCTCGAACGTGATATTTTCCGCCAGAAAAGCTTACTTGCACGATATCGTCCTTCCCCAATGTCCCCAATACCTTATTCGCGCCTTCTCGTATCTGATACGAACCGTTCGCCGATACGTGAATCGCTTGTCCATCCGTCTTATGTATCCCGATTCTGACCGTATCACCCATCGGATGGGAACTGATTCCTGCTACGGCTCGACGAATGACGCCGCCTAAGCTCGTTGAAGCTCCCGCAGCGGTATTGCCGCAAATAGCTGCGCTGCCTTGCCGTGCGCTTTTGGCTTTATGCCAGCGCATAGAGCTGTCCAATTGAGATTGGTTTTTGATTTCATTGCAAGAAATTCGTTTGCGCCACCACGCTTTTTCTGCGTTGGTCGGGTCGTTTCCGTAGATTTGCACGAACAACGGAAGCACGATTTTTATTAACGATTGCTTGTCCGTAGAAGCAACGGAGGAAGGTGATGGTGTTGTCGATGAGCCTCCCACCGTCGTATTCTGGGCTTTATGGAAAAACATTGCTCCCTGTAATGCAGTAAAGGTATTTTTTTCTTTTCGCGCCACCCTTCCTGCCCAATACGCGTTTTCAGTCGGAGTTGGATTTCGACTGAATACGCTGCGAAATGCCTCGTTCACGCGACTTTCCAGACCGGCAGCATGTACGCTGGGCGATAAGAGCGCGATACCGATAAAGAATACGAGAAATGCGCCGAAGGAAAATATACGAACTAACATACGGATGTTTATGATACCAAAGATTACCAGCATCGCCAAATTTCCTTTATACTGTTTATATATGGCCACCGCAAAACCTAAACTACCTTTAGATATGGAAGCGCTGACGAAAGAGCTCAAGAAGCTGAACAAGAACCTTCAGTGGTACAACTATTTTCTGAAGGGAATTATTGCAGGATTCGGAACGGCAATCGGCGCAGGATTAATGGTAACTGCAGCTGTTGTTATCTTTGAACAATTAACCGGTCTTCCCGTGCTCGGACAGCTGTTCGGATTTCTCTTAGATAGTTTGCAGGGGAGATAACGATCATCTTGACGCTTTTTGGTGCCATACATTATTCTGACTGTGTTGGTATTAGGTTAATGCCAATGGTAATTGTTCCTTTTGAGGAGAAATGGAATGTCGAAACAAAAATTTGACAATCCTGTACGCAAGTGCAAGCAAGAAGTTCGTGATGCTATCGAGTCTGGCGATCGGGCGGATATTGCAATCGCATTGAACTCCGTAAAGAAAATGCTTCGCTCTAAAGTTTTTGTAGGTCAAAGGGCGAAGCGGTTGAGGGGAATGCGAAGAGTTCTTGAACATCAACAACAACTTGCGGAGCAAATTTCCTAACATACATACACTATTGGTCGCCAGGTCCGCGTAGGATCTTGGCGACTTTTTTACCGAAAAATGCCTTGTTATACGGTTTTTATATTGTTATGGTACGTACATGCACGGTATGGGAATATACGGGAAATATACAAAGGAGGTGGATTCAATATGACCACGGTTGTTAATAATCCGGCACCATCATCGGATGGCGGCGGAGGCGCCGGCATGATCATCGGAATTATCGTGTTGGTGCTAGTGGTGTTTCTTGTATTCTTTTACGGATTACCATTTCTGAGAGGAACTTCGCAGCAAGGTACGACATCGCAGCAAGAAAATACCTCGGTTGAAGAAAGTGCAACAGAATTTGATTTGAACGTGCCGGAAGAGATAAATGTGAATATAAACGAAAACCCGTAGCTTATTTTTTTGATAAAGGAGGTGACTCGCGTATGAGTATTGTAGTTAATCTTATTTTCGGCGCTCTCGTGGGGTGGATTGCGTCCATGATCATGGGATCAAATCATCGGCAAGGGTTGATCATGGATATCATCCTCGGAATTATCGGAGCGGCGGTCGGAGGATGGGTCATGACGTTGTTCGGTCAAGCTGGTGTTACCGGATTTAACCTTTATAGCTTGTTGGTGGGGATACTGGGTGCCGTCATCCTTATCTATGTAGGTCGGATGGTGACTGGTGGAGCAAAGAAAGTGTAACAAATCCAGGTGCCTTTGCTGAAAAGGTGCAAGTATCATAGTATGATATGACTATGATGAACTTACGAACGTATCTGATCAACGATATTTCAGAGGGTGTACAACGTGCTAAGGAAGCGGGAGTATTGGCGTTTGAAGGTGAGGACATCCTCGTTCAAGTAAAGCGAACGGACGATATGCTTCACGGCCATTACTCCAGCTCCATTGCACTCCAAATTGCTTCCCGCATGCAGGTGGATCCCATGAGTATCGCAGAAGCGATTGTTTCGCATATGCCCGAGAGGGAATATATTCAAACTGTCGAAGGGGCAAAACCCGGATTTTTAAATATTACATTGCGAGATGTATATCTCGCGTCGCGAATTGATGACGTATCGGAAGAAGAAATCCGCTTCGCGTGCAATGTGGGAAGCGGTAAGAGCGTGAATATGGAGTTCATTTCCGCCAACCCTACCGGTCCGCTTACGATCGGAAATGCTCGAACCGCGTTTTCTGCGGAGACGTTGGCGAACGTGATGGAGTACGCCGGGTACAACGTCATTCGAGAATACTATATCAATGATTCCGGTGAGCAGATCCGCAGGCTCGGAGAATCCGTACTTCGACGAATTCTCATGGCACAAGGTCATGAGGTGGAGTTTCCTGAGGATTTGTACCAAGGGGAATACATTTTGGATATCGCAAAACGCATTGTTGAGGAATACAAGGAAACGGACGGGAAGACATTTGCCCCTGACGATCTTGCAGATGAGGAACTACTCGGAGTTTTGAGCAAGAAATCAATGCGGATGTGTCTTCACGCAATACAGAAGACAATTGCCGATGACTTGCATATTTCTTTTGACGTGTGGACATCCGAGCAGGCGATTCGCGACAGCGGAGAAATTGAACGTGTGCTTGATATTCTTCGTGAAAAGCAATTGATGTACAAGAAAGATGGCGCGGAATTTTTAAAAACAACCAAGTTTGGAGACGATAAAGATCGGGTGATGGTGAAGAAGAACGGTGCGTACGCGTACATCGCACCGGATCTTGCATATCATCAATTAAAATTCGATCGCAAGTTTGATCTCTTGTTTACGTATTTGGGCGCAGACCATCAGGGGCATATTCCAAAACTGAAGGCGGCGCTTACCGCGTTGGGGAATGATACGGAAAAGTTGCATATGGTTGTTGCGCAGTGGTTGGAAATAGTGCGTGAAGGAAAACAAGTGGCGCTGTCCAAGAGAAAAGGCAACGTGTATTCCCTGAAAGAATTAATTGACGAGATCGGATATGACGCAGCGAGATTCTTTATGGTACAGCATGCTCTGCATAGCCACATGGTGCTTGACCTCGATGTTGCAAAAGAAAAGAGCGAAGCAAATCCGGTGTACTACATTCAATATGCGTATGTTCGATTGCAATCCATTATCCGCAAAGCGAACGAACAGAGACTTGCGCCATCTGCGAATGAGGTACCCGTTACCATTACACATGATTCCGAACGCGAATTGGCGCTTCGAATGTTTGCGTTTCCGGAAATCATTGAAGATATTGCAAGTTCCTTTGCCGTTCATCAGCTTTCACATGTTGCGTACGACTTTGCACGTGCCGTAAATGCTTTTTACAGGGATGTGCAGGTGTTACACGAAGAGAACGAAGAGCTGAGAAACAGTCGCTTGCAGATGGTCGTATCCGCCCATTGCGTGCTGGGGCAAATTATAGACTTGCTTGGAATCGGTAAGCCTGATGTCATGTGATTTGACTTTACTACTGAAAAGCCTGCTTTTTTTGTGTAATTTTTACGTATTCATGAATTCTTTGACTTTTTTTCGCAGACTATTCTTTACTTCTTCGAACGGTACTTCTTCATTGTTTTTGTACAAGATGTTTTCCTCAACAATATCGTCAAAATATACAAGGCTCTTGAGTAGAAGGTTTGTATCCAGTTCAGGGTATTTCTTGTTTGCACAATCTAAAATATCCTGCAAAGAAAATTGTTTCAAAATGAAATACAGATCGATATAATCTTTCTTGGTTGCTCTTCCTGTAATGGTAGACAATTTGATACACGCAATGTCTTCTATGGATGAGAGGGTCAGATGCTCATCACCAAACATACCCTACGGTATTATTCTCTTACTAGCATTACCTGGCTGAACGTCCATTAAAAATGCCCAGAAAAACAGCGACTTCTTATTCCACTCACCCGGCAGAGGGTTTGTAATGCATTCCTGTATATCCTCCTTTGTATACACGCCAAAGAGCCAGTTTGTAGCTTGCTTGGTACCTAAGTTGAGAATGTTCGTTATTATCCTCTTTTTATCTCGCTCAATATCAAGCGCGGCTACATCATACGACCATAAAGACGGGTAGACAAATTCAGGCATCATATCCATAATATACTGTATTTTTCTGTTATTTACAAACGTGAGATACTCGCGCTTTTGCCTATCTTGCCAAGGTAGTTTATGCTTACCATATGCGAATAGGGATAGACGCACACATCGTATTAAAGGAACACAAGCGGTATGACCGCCGTATTGCGCAGTATACCGAGGATCTAATCTTGAATTTGATCGATTCGGATACGAAAAAGGAGCATACGTGGGTGCTGTTCTTCGACGTGCGCATGAAAAATACGAAGAAGTTTGAACGGGAGAACGTGGAAATAAAGCACTTTCCGTTTGTGCAGTATCGCAAGTATATGCCCGTACTGTATTCCCATATGCTTGTCGCATCGTTTTTAACCGCTGCTCGCCTCGATATATTCCATTCTCCGGAAGGGCTCATTCCGTTCTTGTATCCCGGGAAAATTATCACGACATTCCATTACGTACCAAGAGGCGAGAGCGAAAGCAACGTGTTTGCCCGTACGTTTATGCTTGGTGCGCGTGTTGCATTCGCGCAACTGTGTAAGCGGGCGCAGCGGATCATTGTGAATAAGCGGACTGATAAAACGCTGTTGGATAAAAAACACGGGTATCCCGCTACCCATATTGTTGTAATGGAAGACGATGATTTGAACTTGGTTGATTGGGGCAGGCGCGTAAAGGAACTCAAAAAACTCTACAAAAAAGTAGCGAATAAATAATATGAAAGAGGTTTCTCCGCGCATGGTCAGCGATGAGCTGGAACTGGAAACTCTTGCATACTGGAATACAAACAAGATTTTCGAAAAATCTCTCGAGCAAAATAAAGAGAAAGAGCTCTTTACGTTTTACGATGGACCTCCGTATGCAACGGGCAAACCCCATTACGGGCATATGCTGCAGTCCGCTATCAAAGATACTATTCTGCGATACAAAACAATGCGAGGGTATTATGCGCCCCGCAGGGTGGGGTGGGATACGCACGGGTTACCGATTGAAAACATTGTTGAAAAAGAGATGGGAATTGCATCGAAGCGGGATATCGAAGCCGATATTGAGGGCTTTAACAATAAGTGTAAAGAAACGATGTATCGATACGTGGATATTTTTCGTGAGACTTTGCAGCGCTTAGGCAGATGGGCTGACTATGGAAACGAATATTCCACAATGGACCGAGACTACATGGAATCGGAATGGTGGGTGTTTTCCCAGCTATGGAAAAAAGATCTCATTTACAAAGCGTTTCGATCTTCGCCGTATTGCATTCGATGCGCAACTCCGCTTTCCAATTTCGAAGTTTCCGATAGTTACAGAGACGTAAAAGACATGAGCGTATATGTAGCGCTTCCGCTGCGTGGTGGTGTATCGAATGCGCGTCTGTTGATTTGGACCACGACTCCGTGGACGCTGCCGGCGAACGTTGCGGTTGCATACAATCCCGAGCTTTCGTATGTGGCAGTGCGGCACGGAGAGGATGAATACATACTCGCAACAGAGCGTGTGGCCTCCGTGCTCGGCGAAGATGCAACAGTGGTGCGCACCGTATCATCAGAGGAGCTGCAGAGCATGACGTACGAGCCGATGTATGCGTCGACGTTGAGTGATACGGAGCAAGAAAAATCGTTTTGTCTTGTGCCAAGCGATCATGTAACCGCGGAAGACGGTACGGGGCTGGTGCACATGGCTCCCGCATTCGGAGAAGAGGACTATCGCATCGCGAAACAAAGCGAGTTGCCCATTCTTCGTACCGTGAGTACCGTGGGGAACTTTCTTGATGATGTGCCAATCTGGGGTGGACGAAATATTTTCGAAGCACAAAAAGATATCATGAAAGATTTGGATATGAGAGGGTTTCTTTTTAAGCGAGAGCTCATTGAACACAGCTATCCGTTTTGTTGGCGTTGCGACACCCCTCTCATATACTTCGCGCTTGATTCGTGGTTTCTGAATATTGCAAACATTAAGGATCAGATGCTGCGCAGCAATGAAGAAATTTCCTGGGTACCTGAGCACGTAAAGCATGGGCGGTTTGCGAAAGGTATCGAGTCCGCACCCGACTGGTCCATATCGCGCAATCGGTTTTGGAGTGTGCCGATGCCGGTGTGGGAGTGCGATGTGTGTGAAGCGCGCACATGTATCGGGAGCGTACAAGAGTTGCAAGACATATCCGGTGCGAGTGACGAACAAGTACAAGACTTACACCGTCCGTATGTGGATGATATTACATGGACGCATGATGGATGCACGGGTACGATGAATCGCATTTTGGAAGTACTTGATGTATGGTTTGATTCCGCAAGCATGCCCTATGCTCAGTGGCACTATCCATTTGCAAACAAAGAGTTGGTGGAGCGAGGATACCCTGCGGATTTCATTGCGGAGAGCATTGAAATGACCCGTCAGTGGTTTTACGTCTTGCACGTACTTGCAACGGCTCTCACGCAAGAGGATATCGGTCTCGGGAAAAACAAGCCGGCGTTTCTCAATGCGATCGCATCCGGGCTCATCTTCGCCGAAGATGGCAGAAAGCTGTCAAAGAAATTAAAAAACTACCCCGAAATAGAGCCGACTCTGAAACAATATGGCGCTGACGTGTTGCGCTTCTACCTTCTTTCCAGTACGTCGCTAGGAGAGCCGTATCGATTTTCCGAGAAGGACATGCGGCAGATTCAGCGGAACGTATATATGACGCTGTGGAATGTGTACAGCATGTATACGCGGTACGCGAAGGTGCACGAGTACACTTTTCCCGAAGAGCGCTATACTTATTCGAACAACCGATTGGACGTCTGGATTATAAATCGTACAAAGCAGCTCGTATCCGATGTAACGAAACAAACGGATGCATATCGTATCGATGCCGCTGCACGTCTTTTTATTGCATACGTCGACGACTTGAGTAATTGGTATGTGCGAAGATCTCGAGGACGTCTGCAGCATCCAAAAGACAAACAAGAGCGAGACGAAGTGTTCGGTACGATGCATACTGTATTGGCTACGCTTGCCCGATTGCTTGCGCCGTTTATGCCGTTTGTTTCGGAACAAATATACCGGAATCTTACGAACGAACAGTCCGTTCATCTTGTTGCATGGCCGGAAGAAACTCCGGTTGATCAAAACGTGCTAGAACGCATGCAAGCCGTTCGCGATGCCGTATCTGAAGGGTTGGCGCTTCGTGCGCAAGCGAATATAAAAGTGCGGCAAGCGTTGCAATCGTTTACCGTTGCCGGTACTGATTTCGATACTGAAGATATGAAAATGATTCGCGAGGAAGTGAACGTAAAAGAAGTCATCCTTGCAGATTCCTTTGCGCTTGATACGGAAATAACGGAAGAATTAAAACAAGAAGGCATCGCGCGCGACCTCATTCGCTACGGGCAATCTCTGCGGAAGCAGGCGGGATATGCGCTTGACGATCGCATCGAAGTAGCGATTGTAACAGATGCCGAAGATGTGATACAGGCCCTGACAGCTCATCGGGACATCGTCGCGGATGCGCTTCAGGCGAATATCGTGAATGAACTGGAAAGTGCTGATGCACGCGAAGAGGTTGTTGTGAACGGCGTCCTGGTGAGCATTGCGGTGAAAATACAGAAATAAAAAGAAACCCCGAGGTATCAGAATGCAGAGTTGCGTTCGATATTGATACCAAGGGGCCGTCGAGGCTTTGGAGGCCATCGACTTTGGGGAGAACCGGAAGGGGGGAAAATGAAACAAGGAAGTGTTTCCCTTCGGGTTCAGTATAATACAAAAAAGAACGATGCACTGTAATTATCATACTCCGTATCCTGTGTATATGTCAACCACATTTTCCCGATTCTGATATACTGGATATATCCTATGCCAATTGCTCGCATCGTTTCCGCTTTTGTATTTTCTCGAAAAAACATCGGAGAAGCTGATCGGCTGATGACTTTTTTTACCCGAGAAGAGGGCTTGATGCGGGTTATAGCCAAAGGGGTGCGAAAAATTCCATCCGCGAGGGGCGGACATCTGGAGCCGTGTACGAAAGTTTCCGCAGCCATTCATGAGAGTAAGCAAACGGTGTATGCGGGAAAAGTGGAAACAATCGACTATTTCCATGCATTGCGCGAAGATCGCGATGCATTTTTCCGCGCGTGCGGACACATTCGACTCTTTCATCAACTATTTGATACCGGACAAAGTGTTCCGGAAATATTCGATTCGCTCGATATGGTGTGGAGTTCGTATCCGCACATTTCCGTTTCCAAGAGAATCGTTATGGATGCGTCCCTTGCATTGCGCATGGTGCAGTATGCGGGGCTTATGCCGGATATGCGTTTGTGGAATACAAGTACGGCTCAAGATCAATCTCTTCGCGTTGGCCGGGGCTGAGAGATTCATGCGGATCAATGC
>CAZSWB010000004.1:8612-12704 GCA_964610675.1 uncultured Candidatus Saccharibacteria bacterium | reverse complement strand
TTACGATGTCATTTCCGGCTGGAGAAAAGACAGGAAGGACGCAAGCATGTTGAAGGCGGGAAGCAAGATCGGAAATTGGATACGAAGAAAAGTTACCGGAGAAAAAATTCATGACCAAGGGTGCAGCTTAAAGGTGTACCGAAAAGAAGCACTTCAAGACTTAGAGTTGTATGGTGAAATGCATCGGTACATTACGGCGTTGCTGTCTTGGAAAGGATTTCGCGTCGGGGAGATGGTGGTGCGTCATCATCCACGCGTACATGGAAACACGAACTACACGATTCGAAAAAAACTGAAAGGGTTTCTTGATTTGCTTATCGTAAAGTTTTGGATTCAGTATTCTGCGAGACCCATGCACTTGTTTGGCGCCATCGGTGCCGTATTTATCGCTGCGGGGTTTCTGCTCGGCGGTACGCTCGGTACGTTGTGGTTATTTCGGCTTATCTCGCTTGCGGGAAGATCAACTCCGCTGCTTGCAGTGTTGCTCGTGCTGTTAGGCTTTCAGTTCTTACTTGCGGGTGTGCTGGCAGATATTGTTGCGCATACGTACTATGCGCAGAAGAAGCCGTACTCGATTAAAGAAACGAAAGGGTTTACTGCATGAATCTGCTTTTTATTAATAACGAATTTCCACCTATTGGCGGAGGAGGGTCTACGGTTACGAAGTATGCGCTCAAACATCTTGTGCAAGCGGGTCATAGCGTGACTCTCATTACGTCGCGGTTCGGAACATTGCCACACCGGGAAGATATTGATGGTGCTACGGTGATCCGTATACCCGCTTTGCGCAGGTATAAAGATTATAGCTCCATGGGTGAGCTGGTCGTGTTCGGCGTATCTGCGCTTGTGTATACGATCGGGTTTACGATGAAGCACAAGGTTGATTTCATATTCGCTTTTTTTGCCGTGCCCGCCGGATGGGTTGCGTGGATTCTCTCGTATCTCAAGGGGATTCCGTACGGAGTATATTTCGGAGGTTCCGATATCCCGGGCGCAAATCCTTCCCGATTTCAGAAAGTATATCCGTTTATCACACCGCTTCTAAAGATGATTTGGCGAGGCGCGTCATTCCGTTCGGTCTGTTCCAAGGATTTGCAAGAATTGGCGAAGCAGCTTGATCCGTCGTATGAGTTTCACTACATACCAAACGGTGTCGAAACGGGCAGATTTACTCCGATCGAACGACCGGAAAATCCGAAAGTGAAAATTATCTTCATCGGACGGTTGATTCCTCGCAAGGGTTTTCATCGCGTGGTTCGCGCACTTCCAAAAGTAAGTGAGATGGTGAACGTTCCGTTTACGGTGGAAGTAGTTGGGACGGGCGCGCATCGCGCAGAGCTGGATGCATTAGCGGAAGAGTTGCAGGTTAGCCAATATATTTCATATGTTGGTATGGTGCCGTACGACCAGCTGGAAAAGCTGTATCAGTATGCGGATATATTCGTACTCACTTCTCTCTCTGAGGGAATGCCTTCTGTGATTCTTGAAGCTATGGGTTCGGGTCTTCCGATTATTGCGAGCAATGTGGGAGGGAATAACGAGATCGTGCATGAAGGGGGAAACGGTTTCCTTATCATGGGAGACGATATTACTTTATTGGCGGATCGAATGGTAACATTGATCAACGATTCTTCGCTTCGGAAACGCATGGGCAATGCGAGCAGAGAATACGCCATGCAGTACGATTGGAAACACATTATGAACCGGTATAATACCCTCATACAAACATATGGAAAAAAATAAAGAATATTTTAACGGAAAACGAGTGTTGATTACGGGCGGTGCCGGTTTTTTGGGAAGTTCGCTCGCACAGGCGCTTGTACCCCTCGGGGTACACGTAACGGTCGTAGATGCGATGCTGCCGCTCTATGGCGGCAACATGTTTAATCTGGAGCCTGTTGCAGGGCAGATACAGTTCGTGGAAGGGGATATTCGCGATCAAGTGCTAATGGATACGTTGGTTGCGGGTCAAGATATTATCTACAATTTTGCCGCACAAGTGAGCTATATCGATTCCAAGGATCAGCCGTTTTTGGATTTGGATATCAACGGGAAGGGACATCTTACAGTATTGGAGGCGGTTCGTAACCATGCGCCTAAAGCACGTATCCTTTTTTCTTCATCTCGTATGGTGTACGGGAAAATTCTTACAACTCCCGTTTCGGAATCTCACCCAACAGATCCTCTTTCGCTGTACGGCATTCACAAATTGCTTGCGGAAAAATATTACCGGTATTACGCGCATACGTTTGGAATGGATACGGTTTCCGTTCGCATTCCGAATCCGTACGGTTCCCGTCAGCAAATGAAGCACAACAAGTATTCCATCGTAGGATGGTTTGTTCGACAGGCGATCGAGGGAAAGAGTATTACGATCTTTGGAGACGGCAGCCAAGAGCGCGATTATTTGTATGTAGACGATATCGTAGATGCGTTTTTGGAGCTTACGGTTCACGGTGAAACCGGAGAAGTTTACAACATAGGGACACAAGAGCGGGTAACATTCGGAGGTATGGTTGACGCGGTTCTTGCGGAAGTCGGCAGCGGTTCGAAGGAAAATATTCCTTGGCCTGAAAATTATGAGAAGAATGAGACGGGAAATTATGTGGCGGATACGTCGAAGATTGAGGCGATAACCAACTGGAAACCGACTATTCTTTTAAAAGATGGAATTAAGAAAATGGTTGCGTATTACAAGGAGAATAAGGAGCATTACTGGTAATATTGCACTCGCAGTTGCAAATAGCCGTGTTTGGTGTTATACTTGCGTTCGGCAGACGAGCTGGAAACAGTTCTTTTGAAAATGGATACATCTGTTTGCCACTACGGGGTGGGAAGATGAGGTCATTTTCTTACAAGAACGAACATACCTTTGCTTTCCCGCCCCCTCATTAAAAACTTGACACAAAGAAGTGTATTGTGCTATGGTTATTCCAGTTGTTTGATCGTTTCACTAAGGATAGGGAGACTGCAAGATGCTTGTTTTATCTCGTAAGGTCGGCGAGGAGATCGTCATCGGCGATCAAATTGTCGTAAAATTGATCAAGGTTCATGGGAGCAGGATACAAATCGGTATCGCAGCGCCCAGAGAGATTCTGGTGCATCGCAAGGAATTGCTACCTGAGCGCGAAGTGGATGATGACAAGGATGTGTCATCTGATCGCGTAGCGTAGAAAGTGGACTTGTTTAAGCGCCCGGCGGTAGTTACACATTGTAGCTCCGCCGTTTTTTTATTACGGATATTGACAGTACGCGAGGTCGCATGATATATAAAGAGCGGTTTCGTAGTGCTCTTTATCCTACCTATGCAGGCAATATCTCTAGAGGCTTGCATTGTACTCCCCCATTTTTAGAAGGAAGTGGACATGCTTGTTTTATCGAGAAAAAAGAATGAGGTTCTAATGATCGGTGATGAAGTCTCTATCACTATTGTCGAAATCCGCGGCGACATAGTGCGACTAGGTGTCGAAGCCCCTAGGGAGGTTCCGGTGCACCGTAGGGAGGTGTATGATGCAATTGTGAAGAGTCAGGCAGATGAGGATTCTACTAAACGGAGTAAAAGATAATCCTACAAGGCGAGATGCTCTTCAGTCAGGTTTCCTAAACAGTTCTCATAGACTTTGCTTAGGCAGTTAATCGGAAAGCCGGTACAATTCATTTGGACCGGCCTTTTTTTATCGATCTTCTTTCATAAGAAGCCAGGTTCGAACCAACCGGGATATCCCGTCCTCCTTGTGGATATACAACACGCTCTTTGATTCTTCTCCTGTTGTTACCGGAGCACTGTGTATAGTTCTCTCTATCGGTAAAGATATCGGATAATCTCTGGTGTCAATTTCCGATAGGAAGATCGTATCGTCCGCTTGGTAGTATATGTGCAAACTGTCCGGAAACCATTGCGGATGTTGAATTTGATGGGATAGGCGCGTAATAGGGTGAAGCTCATTGAGCGGAACTGCAAATAGCCGCTCGTTGCCATTGTTGTATACGGCAAGTTCCGTTGAACGTGCATGAACGAGCAGAAGTTGTTGATCTGGTGACCAAGACATATCTTGCGCATGCGGCGCGATATTGACACTTTCTCCGTTTGTT
>CAZSWB010000004.1:0-8602 GCA_964610675.1 uncultured Candidatus Saccharibacteria bacterium | reverse complement strand
GAGAGTCTTTCCTGTGTCTTGAACAAGGGAATTCTGATCTCCGGTGCGTATTTGCATTGCCATTAGTTCATTTTGGAACGTTTGGTAATAGATGGTGCGGTTTGCAATCTCGTATGCATTCACATTCTTTACAAGTACCTTTTTACTACCTGTATCGATATCGTACGATACCAGTGACCGATTTCCATCCAATCCATAAATCGTATTTACTGCCAACTGGCTCCATATGATGTTCGACATACCGGTCAATTCCGTCGCAGAAACTTTTGTCAGAACGCTTCCTTGTATCTGAAATAGCTGATAGGTATTTTTTTGAAACGTAACCAGAATATGGGCTCCGTCTCTTGACCACGCGATTGCCGTAGGGATAGCTTGTAAGCGCACTTTCGGAAATACGGTAAAACCCGTGTCATCGAGAATGAGAAGCTCTTGTTCGTCAGTGACCGTGGCAATGAAGAGCGAATTGGGCAGCTGCGCAAACAAGGTGATTTTTTCCGCGACAATCTCTTTTTCCGGTTTGTCGGGTAAAAGTCGAATGGATCGAATGTCCGTAGCTTGTGTGGCTTTTACTTCAAGTCTTTTTTCCCATGGCGTATATCCGTCTTTTTCGACGCGGACCGTTGCCGTGCCGGGCTCCACGTTCGGTATAGAGCGAGGCAACGTGCCGTGCTGCAGGCCATCGATGGATATAATTGCTCTTCGAGGAGTCGCGTCCGCGAGAATCACTCCAACCGAACGCGGAATGGGCGAGAGCGGTTGTGGTCGATAGCCGATGGCGTACAGTATGACCAAGGGCGCAATAATGACAAACGCGGTGTAGGAGATAAAGAGAAGGATTTTACGTATGTATATATGCATAAGTGCAATAGTACTCTAATTGAAACTTCTTATCATATCCAGTACTCTCGATATTATGCATCTTGTTATAAAAGAGAGTGGCCCGCTCACGGGTGAAATTCCTGTATATGGCTCAAAAAATGCGTCGCTACCGCTTCTCGCAGCTTCTTTGCTTACGAAAGAAACGGTTACGTTGCACAATATTCCTGCCATTGTCGATATTACGAGTATGAAAGAAATTCTGTCATCCATGGGTGTGACGGTTGAACAAAACGGAAATACCGTGAAAGTAACGGCTACGCAGGTGTGTACGTCAGATATCTCATCCGAAACGGTAGGGATGCTCCGCGGTTCCATTTTGCTGTTGGGTGCGTTGCTCGGGAGAAGCCGGAAGGTCACACTTCCCCTGCCGGGAGGCGATATTATCGGAGCTCGGCCTATTGATGCGCATCTTGATGCGTTTGAACAGCTCGGAGCACACATTGAAACAGGCGGTGATAACGTGGCGATCGACGGAACGGATATGAAAGCGGGAACGGTCGTACTGAAAGAATTTTCCGTTACGGCAACGGAGAACATTTTGCTCGTTGCAGCTTCGCTTCCGGGCACTACCACTATTCACATTGCAGCCGCGGAGCCTCATGTTGCGTTATTGTGCTCCATGCTTCGAGCGATGGGTGCTGAAATTTCGGGCGACGGAACACATACGATTATCGTAAAAGGCACCGAGGCGCTTGGTGGTGCGGAAGTTACCAACATACCCGATATGCTTGAAGCTGGCTTCTTTATGTTGCTTGCTGCTGTGACGAAGTCCCACTTGACCATTTCAAACGTGCCGGTAGATCAACTTCTGTTGTTCTTTAGAAAGTGTGAAGAGATTGGGATTGTATATGAAATTGATGGAGATAAGGTTCATGCATCTCCGGGGACGATAAAGTCGTTTAAAGTACAGGTATTGCCGTATCCCGGAATTCCGACGGATTTGCAGGCACCGTTTGCCGTATTGGCAACGCAAGCCAGTGGAACGAGTCTCATCCATGATCCGTTATACGAAGGTCGGTTTAAGCATATTTTTGAATTGGAAAAGATGGGGGCTAAGGCGGTTGTATGCGATCCTCACCGTGTCATCATTTCCGGACCTACGCAGCTCTATGGGCGAAGAATTCCAAGTTTGGATCTGCGGTCGGGTGCAACGTTGATTCTTGCGGGATTGGTAGCGAAGGGGACTACGATTATTGATCAGGCGGAACTCATCGGACGCGGATACGCGAATATCGTATCTCGTTTGAACGGTATCGGAGCAAATATTGAACAACACGAATAATGGCGCTTACACGGAAAATTGCGATTGATTTGGGAACTACCAATACGCTCATGTATGTTCCGGGGAAAGGGATCGTACTCGTTGAGCCTTCCATTGTTGCCGTTTCGCAGCAGGATAATGCGGTGCTTGCGGTTGGCGCCGATGCGTATGCAATGATCGGGCGTACGCCTGAGGGCATCATTGTACATCGTCCGCTCCGAGACGGTGTTATCGCGGACTATCGAGTAACAGAAGCGATGTTGCGCTATCTTTTAAAGAAGACTGGTGCATCCGTTCGGTTTTTGCGTCCGGAAGTGCTTGTGTCCGTTCCCGCGGGTATTACAAGTACAGAGCGAAGAGCGGTTGTCGATGCGACGATGTCCGCAGGTGCAAAAGAGGCTTATCTTATTAAGGAGCCTGTTGCTGCAGCAATCGGAGCGAGTATTCCTATCGGGGAGAGTTCTGGTCATATGATTGTGGATATCGGAGGTGGAACGACGGAAGTAGCTGTCGTGTCATTGGGCGGAATCGTTGTTGCGCATTCGGCACGAGTGGGAGGAAATGTCTTTGACCATGCAATTGTGGAGCACATTAAGAAGCGTTACGGTATTGTTATTGGAGAAATGACCGCGGAGTTTTTAAAAAAAGAGATAGGTTCCGCAATTGCAGATGATCATATTGAGCCAATTAGCATACGAGGGCGTGATTTGGCGAGCGGTTTACCGCGCGAAATGACCGTCTCTTCGCTGGAAGTTACCGAAGCGCTCAGAGACCCGTTATTGGAAGTGTTGCAAGCTATCAAGTATGTCCTGCAAGATACGCCACCGGAGTTAGCAGCAGATATTATCGATAAAGGGATCGTAGTAAGTGGTGGTGGGGCACTTTTAAAAAATATTGACCAGCTTATTTCTCGTGTGACGCAAGTACCCAGCTACATCGCCGACGACCCGCTCGTCTGTGTCGTAAAGGGAGCGGGAGCAGCACTTGAGAATTTGGATGCGTACAAGAGAAGTATTTTGTTGACGAAGTAAGGTGCTGTTTACTTGTATTTATCACCCAGGGTTTCGCGTTTCCAATACAAACTGATCATTCCAAGAATGGTAAGCACGGTGATTACAACTCCTGCCTTCAACCCGGGAGGTATATAGGAAAACGTGAGCGTGTGATTTCCCGGTTCCAGCTCTATTGCCGGCCTATTTTTTATTTCCTTGGCAGGGTTGCCATTCACATACCATCCTTGTGCATAGTTGGCATTCAGGATTGCGCTTGTTTTTTGAGTTATAGTTACTTGAGCGGTTACCGCATTTGGGCTCCATTGCGTGAGGTCCACAGTTGCATCTTCGTTGTTCACTGCGAGAATGCCTTTTGGCTCTTCGTCCGATATGAGCTCCACGGAAGGTTCGGGACCAAGTACGGAGCAATAGGTCATATTGCCGTACCCTTGCAGGGTTGCGTCATATGCTCGTGTGTAGTCTACACCGTTATGTCGAATTTTGTATTCAAACGGACTGTACGCAATGGGGTGCGGCGCCCGCTCAATTGTTTGCACAGTGTGCGGTAACACGAACGCCTGTGCGGCGAGTGGATACGTAAGTGTGAGGATATCAATGCTTGCGAGCGCAAACAGCAAAAATGCGAATATGCTCATGATGCGTCCTCGCTTCTGTAAGCTATCAATTCCGTAGCCGGCGAGGAGCGAAAGCGGAATAACGGCGAATAAGATGAGGCGTGAGATATTTGATCGCGGAATAAAGGAGAGTTCATCGAATATCGGTTTTAAGTACGGACCCAAGGAGGAGATAACGGTTGCTAATACAGCTGCAAGCACAAGTCCTCGGACAATACGACTTTTTCTCTGATAGAGAATTCCCAATACGGCAAGTACCAAAATAACGGGACCCACATACGCGCCATATTCGTGCCATCCGCTACCTTGATTCGGGATAACATGTTCGGCGCCATGAAGTATTCTCCCTAACAATATGTCATCAAGATTCGCAAGCGTATATGCGGAACTTGCGTATGTAGTGTCTTGAAACTGCTGGATCCAGAGTGCGACGGGTACAAGTTTAACGGCGGCAAGTCCCGTTGCAAGTACTCCCGCAATGCAAGTGATTACAATTGCACGCTTGGGATATTTCACAAGAAATGGAAGAAAAATGAATGTGCCTGTCATATACATAAGGAGATAGATGCCGCCTTGAAAAAACATGAGTGCGAGCAAAATTGCAATTGTAAAAATAGAGATGATGAGCTTTTTCCCCGATGTAATGTATGCGCTATACCAAAAATACAACACCCACGGAATATACATTGCTGCGAGGATATTTGGATGTCCCTCTACCATTTCCAGAAGATTTACAGTTCCAAGTGACATTGGAAGAGAAGCAATGAGGCCACCAAGAACGCCGATACCGATTTTTCTAGAAAGGTGAAGCATACCGAGCGCTCCGATGATCGTTGAAGCGAATAGGGAGAGACGCAATCCTTCGGGGGTTCCAAATACAAGCTCTAAAAGAAAGAGCGGGCTCAACACGGGAAATTCCGGATCTCCCAATGCAGAAGTTCCGCCGCACGTGTACGGGTTCCAGAGAGGGAACTGGCCGTGTTCAACGATAGTTTGTCGAAGATTGGTATGCATGGAAAAGTAGTAATCCCAATCCGAAATTCCTAAGTCGCCATACGAGTACCAAAAAGGAAGAATCACGAGCGTTGATACCAGTACGCAGAGTATGGATGCGCTCAGCCATCTGTACCCGTTTAGCCATATGATGAACAGTGCTCCAATAATGAGCACTCCAGCTGCAAGTATTCCTTGTAATGTTTCAAAAGGAAGTTGCATATATTGTGCTTACAAATAGCTCGTCATCTTTTCCCATTGCTTTGAAGTCTTGTACTTTTCTCCATGTATCCGGAATCGAATCAAAGACATTGTTATTCCTTATAATGACTATCGTTTGCAGTTTATTGTTACGAAGCCATTCTTCTTCCATTTCCGAAGTGGGGTTCTCTTCTGCGGGAAAATATTTTGCGTTTTTATCGAAATACAATCGCGCGGGTAAATAAGCTTGATCAAAGCCCACGGGTCCGGGCAAATTCTTTGCAGTGCGGGTTGCGCGGTAGACAACAGAGTCCAGCGCAACGCTCTCATTATATTGGTCAATCATCGGGATAATGTTTTGAGATAAGTATACGGCAATAATCAAAAAAGGAAGTGTCGTGAGAGCAAGTGTGCTGAATGATAGTAATTTTTTTTGTGTATGGATTTGTGATATGAGTGCGGTCGCAAGCATGAGGATGAGAAGGGGGTAGGACTGCTGGTAGTGTTTCGGATACGGGTGAAACCACGTTGCGATTCCAATTTGAGAGATAAGCACCAAAAGGATAACAAGACCGCGCCAAGAAGTTTGTATAAGAAATAAGGGTATGCTTGCAACCATCCATCCTGCTGCAATAACGGGAAATATGCTTGTAAATTGTGTCTTGGCATATATGGACCAGAGCGCAAGCATAATCCATGCTATCCACATGCCGACTGCGATCACCTTGCTCTGCCGCATAAGCTTTAGATGAGCAAAAGCAGCAAACCAGACCCATAACACAAGACCCGAAGTAAGAAAGACGGGATTAGTGAGCTCGATTCGTTCTAGGGAATCCCATGATGGTTTCCACATGGAGCCGATCACTCCCCAACTTGCTCCTGCGGCATCCTGAAAAGCGCGGTAGGAGTCTACGATTTGCAAGCGCTCTCCCTCGAAATATTCGGTATAGAGAGGATGGTCGTACGTCAGAGCGTTGTGCACAAAAAATGGCAACACGATAAGAAGAGCAGGTGCATACATCTGGATAAAACGACGGACAGATTTTCCTTTATATAATTCATACGCGAGTGAACATGCACCTACTATCGCCGCAAGCATAAACCCTTCCTGGCGGACCATAGCGCCATAGCCAAGCGCAAAGCCGAACGTTACGTATATCCACGAGTGTTTTTTGGTATATGAATAGAAAAAAAGGAATAAAGACGCAAGAAGAAGTGCCGTGTAAAGCGTGTAAGGCTCTGGTCGCGTTGAGGTAAAGAAAAAATCTTTTTGAAATGCCAGTATTGTACTAGCACCGAGCGCTACAGGCCATGAAAGTTGGAGTAGACGTACAATACCCATGAGAAATGCAATACCCACAATACTTGCCACTGTTTGTATGGTGCGCATAACCCGCTGGTCGTCAAACATGCCGGAAGAAAGAAAAGGAGCAAGGATAAGCGGGTATCCTGGCAAGCGTTTTGTATTCGCAAAGGGGTTCTCTAGCTTTGAGATTGTTTGACTGATAAACAGATAATTGTACGGATCCCCTCCGCTTACACCTCCGAACTGTGGGATAATGGCGACACGGATCAAGAGTGCTGAAAGTAGCAAGATTGCAATGACGCCAAGTAACAGCTTCTTCTGTTTTGGGAAAAGGACGGGTAGCCCGATGATACATGTTGCCAAAAGTGCAATGGCGACATAGTACCAGCTTTCTCGTTCGTTTTGTATGGTTGTCACGAAATATTTCCATATAGGCGCGCGCTCTATAAGGGCAATTGCCAATGCATCCTTTTCCGGGTCGAAGCGTAGCCCTATGGGATTTTTACTAGTCGCATCAGGCGCGGAAAAGGTAACCTCAATAGTGTTACCAGGAGGAATTACAGTATCGCCAAATGGAGTATATGCAAACTGGTCATCTTGAAGGTGCGCCTTGCTAATTTTGTTTGTGGCAATATGCTCATTCGTAGCAGTGTTCTTGATTGTGACAACCACGTCAGTCAGCTTGTTTGATCGACGCATATCGACAAGTATCGCCCCTATACCCACAACGGTATTTTTGGTGGTAAATACTTGCGAAGCGGTACGCTTCCCGTGAATTGCATAGTGCGCGTTATATGCGTCTACTCCGTACGAGAGAACGCGATACTGTCGCGCAGATATGTGTGAGGCGAGAATAAGGAGGAGTATTCCACCAATGCTGAAATACAGCTTTTTATTCATTTCTCGAGTATACCAGTTTTTGGTACTGTTTGAAGTATGTGTGGGATTGCAGGAATATGGGATACATCGGGCGTACCTGTGAGAAACGGGGCAATCGAACGTATGCAACAGTCACTTGCTCATCGAGGACCTGACTCAAAGGGTAAATATGCTAGTACGGATGTCGCATTTGCCCACAACAGACTTTCCATTATTGACGTATCCGATGCTGCATTCCAACCATTTATTTCGGATGATTCCCGATACGTTCTCGTTTTTAACGGGGAAATATATAATTATAAAGAGCTAAGGAAAAAGTATTTTTCATCGCAGGCATTTCGTTCCGAGTCGGATACCGAAGTATTATTGTATATGCTTATTCGTTTTGGCACAGATGCGCTGCAACACCTCCGGGGAATGTTCGCGTTCTCTTTTTTCGACACGAAAGAAAAACGAATGATCTTAGCGTGTGATGCATTTGGTAAAAAGCCGTTGTATTATGCTTGGGCTCATACGAGCTTTCTCTTTGCGTCAGAGCCAAAGGCTATTCTTGCATCTGAGTATATGGAAGCAATACTCGATACTCGTATTGTAGCGCCGTATCTTCTCCACGAATATTGTCCGCAATCTACCTCTGGCTTTAAGGAAATATTGACGCTCGGAGCAGGACAATATATGGAAGTGAGCAATACCGCACGGAGGATTGTCCAATGGTGGAAACCCTCTGTAGTACCAAAAAATCGCATTTCATTTAAAGCTGCGCTCAGAACATTTGATACTTTATTAGGAGCTGCCGTTGAGCGTAGAATGGTTGCGGATGTCCCTGTCGGACTTTTTTTAAGCGGGGGGCTCGATTCCAGTACGATTGCGTGGTATATGCGGCAAGTTAAAAAAGAAGGGAATATTCATTCTTGTTCCGTTGCGTTTGAGGATCCCACTTTTAATGAGGGGCATATTGCGTCTCGCGTTGCTTCACATCTTAACCTTACTCATCATAGCATTACGTTTACAAAAGATACTTTTTTAGAGACAATTCGGAACCTGGTTTCCGTACTCGATATTCCTCTTGCAGATTCTTCAATATTGCCTACATATGCGGTAAGTAAAGTAGCGCGGCAGCATATGAAGGTAGTCCTTGATGGTGATGGGAGTGATGAGTTATTGGGAGGGTATGGAACTTTTGCAGCATATGAACTAGCGGAAAATCTTTCGTGGATACCTCGGAGTGCGTGGAGAGCGATTACTTCCATGACTGAACAGTTTCTCCCTGTCTCACATTCGTACTTCTCATCCGATTTTAAGATCAAAGCATTTTTGCGCGGTGTATCGTATGCCCCGAATCGGAACTTACAAGTTTGGCTAGGTTCCTTCACTGGCCAAGAAATACGATCACTTCTTACACAAGATTCTACAATACCATTTCAACATACTTATGATATTGCTGACTCCCTTATCC
>CAZSWB010000003.1:12408-15879 GCA_964610675.1 uncultured Candidatus Saccharibacteria bacterium | reverse complement strand
GAAACGGTCCTTCCCCTTTTGGAACATTCATGATTCCCGAGATGGTCAGCGCTCCGCTTTTGTACGTGATGTAATGCCGCGTATATGCTTCATTGTCAGCCAACACCTCTCCGACGGTAAAATCGCTTCCGGTAAAATCTTGCTCGGCAAAGGCGATAAGGGAGACAGGATCAATTTCGGGACCGCCTTCTGTTTCTGAAATACGGACCGGCTGTTCACGTGTTTCAGGTACTGGTTGTGCCTCATTCGGCGCTTCGGCAACCATATACCATGCGATGAATACCGCACCGGCAAGTACGATCGCGAGCAAGGGAATAATACGTTTCATCATATCATTCAGTATGCCTATACCTGCTCCGTGTATCCAGGGAAATAGTCGCGTCTGATGCGACTGCGCGCGACGCCCATTTGTTTAAGCGTCCGTATCGTGCTTTGTACCATCGGTTCGGATCCGGATATATACATCAGGCGATCCGCGTGATCGGGAAGCTCCTTTCGTATACAAGATTCATCAATATAGCGAGAAAGAACGTACACGGTTTTCATCTCGAACTTCTTTTGCGCCAGGTCAAATATATCGCGAAACAGTACATCCGTTTCGTCCCTCGCGCCATACAGCAGCACGATATCGCGCTTCTCGTTCATATCCAACAAATATTTCACCATACTCCGAAACGGCGTAATTCCGATGCCGCCTGCAATGAACGCGATTTTTGCATGCGGGTCAGACGGCAAAAGAAACTCACCTGCTACTTTCGAAGCGATGATCTCGTCGCCCGATTTCAACTGCTGCATCGCGCTCTTAAACGAGCTGCTCGGCACAGAGAATCGGGTCGTGAGTAACACGTCTTGCTCAGTGGGAGATGATGCGATCGTAAAATATCGTCGGATTCCGCGAGCATCAGGATGCGGATGCGCGTACGTGTATTCGAGAAACTGTCCCGGCAGAAACGAAAATGCTCGCACTGGGCGGAAATAAAAATGGGCGAGCGTTTCATGAATGATTTGTTTTTTACGCAAGATAAACGCTTGACGAAAATCAGGATTAATCCAGCGAGCAAATCCATTACCCACCAAAAGCGAGAGTTCAAGGGAATACGGTACGCTGCTGAGCAGGCGCTGGAGAAAAAACAGTACCCCACCGACGCATACGCCAAACCATACGCGACGCAAAGAAGTTTGCGGAGCGGTAAGCGGCTCCACAAGCATCACAACCATAAAAAAAAGAAGCGGAGAAACGATAACTATGCTCCACAGCGAAGATGCAACGGTTTCAATACTTCGCCCTTGAACTACCAACGCGTCAATCACATACAATCCGATATACGTTCCAAGAAACGAGAATATCACATGCCAACGCCGGATTTTTCGCAGTATCGCAATTCCGCCGATCAAGATGATCGGCGTCATCGCCGAACTTCCGATCCACCAACTCGCAGGAAAATCAAGGAAAATCGCGGATGCAACAATACCGAACGCAGCGGGATTAAAAATGTGACTCTTCTTCCGGACGAGCAAGTATTTCGACGCCATGGCGGCAACGGCCATAAAGACAAGTACATGGAACTGTCCGGGTAATGCAAGAGGGCCGGCGATGACGGACAAAATCAAAGCTGATATGATAGCCGATTCGGTATTGGTGTGCACCCTAAATAGTCGCGCAATCCCGATATTACCGATACTACATACGGCAACGAATACGATCGTCTGGAGCACGATACTCCACGGGTTATACGGCAATATCCCAAACGAACTGAACAAGGTGGCGCTGCAAAGCAGCAACAGCATGAAATACAGCATAAGCCGATACATCGTCATATTCTGCAGCTGAATTCCAATATTTCTCACACTCCTCTATATCTCCCGTACTCGAATGCTGCAATCAAATCCCGCTTCGGAATCCTGCAGCAACCCGGACATAACGACAATTTTGGAACCCTTCTGAATATGATATTTTTCCTGCAAGGTATGCAAAGCTTCTTGCATCATGTTTTCGGGATGAGCATATCCGTCAATTAAAAACGGAACAGTACCCCAGGAAAGGAGGAGTTGCCGCAATGTTCGCGGACTTGGCGTAGCGGCGAATATGGGAAGTTCCGGACGAAAACGAGACACTTGCCGAGCGGAATATCCCGACTTGGTGGTAATAAGAATGGCACTCGCATCAATATGCCGTGCAAGTAATACGACAGCGGCAGCCACAGCTGAGGGAACAGACTCTCCGCTGGAATCTTCAAACGGCAACAACGCGTCAAGCGGAGATTCTTCCGTCTGCGCGATAATCTCCGACATCGTAGCGACAACTTGCACCGGATACTTCCCCATCGCAGACTCTCCAGATAGCATTACCGCATCCGTATGATCAATCACCGCGTTCGCCACATCGGAAACTTCCGCTCGGGTAGGTCGAGGATTGTACTCCATGGAAGCCATCATTTCCGTAGCAGTGATAACGGGTTTTCCCGCAACTACGCATTTGGCGATAATTTCTTTTTGATGGATCGGGATTCTGGCTACGGGCGTCTCGATACCCAAATCTCCGCGTGCAACCATAACACCGTCCGCTTCCTCCAATATTTCATCAAAATTTTGAAGCGCTTCGTGCTTTTCAATCTTCACAATTATCTGCGGCGGCTCCACATCCGCTGGAAGCCACTTTGCAATCTTAATCTTTAAAAAGCGAACATCGTTCGCGGAACGTACGAATGAAAGTGCCACAAAATCAATATTCTGTTTGAGTCCGAATGCCAAATCCTCATCGTCCTTTTCCGTCATGGATTCTATGGATAGCGTAACCGTGGGAACGTTTATCCCTTTATTGGAAATAAGCATGCCTCCCAAGAGTACTTTTGCCGTGATAATAGATCCTTGTACGTCCACAACTTCCAATTCCCGTGTTCCGTCCGCAAGCAAAATACGATCACCTTTCCCCAGATCATGCGCGAACTTGTCATACGGAACCGGAATGATATCCGGATCCGCGGATTGTACGCCCGCTTGCAAACGCACAAGCTTTCCTTCCACAAGCTCCATGCCTACTCCGGGAATCGTTCCGACACGCATTTTCGGCCCTTGTAAATCCTGAAGGATCGCGACATCTACTCCAATATTCTTCGCCGCGGTGCGTACATGATCCACGAGCTCCAAATTCCCTTCGTGTCCTCCGTGGGAAAAATTAATCCGTGCCACATTCATTCCTTGGCGCATCATTTTTTCCAACACGGGAATGGAGGAAGACGCTGGTCCGATTGTGCATACGATGGCGGTTCGCTTATTCATATCTTGTATTATAATCTAAAACAGTCAGCAATGTGACCGATTCCGGGAATATACCACATTTCCTCGCGCAAGGAAGAGAGGAGCCCTGCTATGGAAAGCATCAGCATCAGCAAAAACAAGATACCCCCAACGGCAGCCATCCAGTAGGCCGCAAGGATCGCGAGCACCTCGAGCGCAAGCAATACCAGTCCT
>CAZSWB010000003.1:11738-12398 GCA_964610675.1 uncultured Candidatus Saccharibacteria bacterium | reverse complement strand
GAAATTTCACGAACGGATGCGCGGTTGCACCGGATAGTACGGGGAGTAATACAAGAATACCCATATATGACAATGCTGCCTGCAATACATGTTGCTTCATTCCGGTAATTTCGTCGTTATCCGCCATGCCGTAATCCTAACACAAACCCCGTCGCTTTTGCGACGGGGTAAGTTTTCCTCGTTTCGAAGAACGTATTCCTTCCTTACATCATTCCCATTCCGCCCATGCCGCCTCCCATACCTCCCGGCATGCCTGCCGGAGCTTCCTTCTTTTCTTCCGGAAGTTCGGCAACAATCGCTTCCGTCGTAAGCATAATTGAAGCGATGGAAGCCGCGTTCTGCAACGCAGATCTCGTCACTTTCTTTGGATCAACGATTCCCGCTTCAAACATATCTACATAGGTATGTTCCGCTGCATTGTATCCAAGCTTGAAATCGTGACGCTTTACTTCTTCCACGATAACCGACCCTTCTTTGCCGGCGTTCATCGCAATCTGTCGAGCAGGCTCTTCGAGCGCTCGCATCACGAGTTGCATACCGGTAAGATGGTCTCTGTTTACCACACCTTCTTTATTCTCTATCTGATCAATCTCAGAATTAAGCGCATGAGCTGCAATCAACAACGCAAGCCCGCCTCCCGCAACAATACCTTCAGCAACC
>CAZSWB010000003.1:0-11728 GCA_964610675.1 uncultured Candidatus Saccharibacteria bacterium | reverse complement strand
CGTTCAGCGGACTGATCACAGACAAAGCCACACGCGTTGAGATCGTGGTGACCTACGACCGCTCGACCCTGATTGACAGCGCCATTCGGAACCTGCGCGGAAAGCTGCTGGCCGAAATGCTCATTGTCAGCCTGATTATTGCGCTTTTCTTTTTGTTCAGTTTCCGTAGCGGCACCTACTCGGATCACCGCAACTTTTCCGGCAAGTTTCCCCAATCGTTCTTCCAATTTCTCTTTGTCGAAATCGGATGTCTCGTTTTCAAGAGCCGCTTTGATTTGGTTCACGCGAGCCTCGATATCCGCCGCATTGCCTTTTCCTCCGACAATCGTGGTTTCGTCTTTCGTCGCGATTACTTTTGCGGCAAGTCCAAGATCTTCAAGGGTTGCATTTTCAATCTTCAAACCGACTTCTTCCGAAATGACACGTCCGCCCATCATTACTGCAATATCCTGCAACATCTCTTTTCGACGATCCCCGAAGCCAGGAGCTTTGATGGCAATTGCATGAAATATTCCGCGAAGCTTGTTCACCACGAGCGTTGCAAGCGCTTCTCCGTCAACATCTTCCGCGATAATCACCAATTCCTTTTTCCCCGCTTGCATCATTTTCTCGAGCAACGGAAGAATATCCGCGATTGCAGAAATCTTTTTATCCGTCAGCAAGATGGATGGATTTTCCATCGTCGCTTCCATCTTTTCGGTGTTCGTCACCATGTATGCGCTCACATACCCCTTATCAAAATTCATTCCTTCCACATACTCGGACTCCACTCCGAGAGTCTGAGATTCTTCCACGGTAATGACACCGTCTTTTCCCACCTTATCCATCACATCCGCAATCAGCGTTCCTACTTCTTCATCTTGCGCGGAAATGGTTGCAACTTGCGCAATATCTTTCCGACCTTTCACATCACGCGTTTGCTCATGTAATGACGCAACGGCAATCTCCGTCGCTTTCTCCATTCCCTTGCGAAGTACCATCGGATTTGCGCCCGCTGCCACGTGTCGCAATCCTTCCGAAAACATGCTCTGCGCAAGTACGGTAGCAGTCGTCGTACCGTCTCCGGCAACATCATTTGTATTTTCCGCAACCTGCTTCACCAATGCGACTCCCATGTTTTCAATCTTGTCCGGAAGTTCGATTTCTTTTGCGATCGTAACACCATCATTGGTGATAACGGGAGCTCCGTAGCCTTTGTCTAGTACCACGTTCCGACCTTTCGGCCCAAGAGTTACTTTTACCGCGTTCGCCAGTTTATCTACTCCACGACGAAGAGATTCGCGCGCTTGTTCATTAAAAAGAATTTGTTTTGCCATAGTTCAAGTATTAGTAATAAGGGATTAAGTACGTTCTTTAGCTTTGGACGATTGCAAGAATCTTATCCTCGTCGATCACAAGGTATTCTTCTCCGTCCACTTCCACTTCGTCCGGTGCATATTTCGTAAACAATACTTTGTCTCCGACTTTGACGCTCATCGGCAACACCGTACCGGTATCCGTTCGCTTGCCGGCTCCAATAGCAACAACTTCGCCTTCCATCGGCTTTTCCTGAGTCGCGCTATCTGGAAGTACGATCCCCGATGCCGTAACTTCTTTTTCTGACAAGGGTTTAATAACTACTTTATCGTGTAATGGCTGAATTTTCATAAATGTAGGAAATTCATTAAGAATAAAAATTTGTATCCGTATCTAGCAGTCTATCCCTGTGACTGCTAATCGTCAAGAGGCTGATCACGCGCATACATACTGCTACTGCGTAAGTCCAAGCACTTTCAACGCTTCCGCGGGTTAAATAATACGAATATGTTTATATTCTGTAAGACGTAGTAAATGCTCATCGCCCGATATAATATAGCGGGCATTACACGCCAAAGCACATGCGAGGAATTTGTTATCAGCGGGATCATCAAGAATGATATTGTCTTCCTCAGGGTTCGCAATCACTACTGCATCTTCTATAAGGCGCGCCAAGAATTCCTCTAAAGAAAAACTTACAGTCGACAATTTATTCTTGAACTTGGGATATTGGAAAACACGCTCTATTTCTTGAAGCATCACAAGACTAAAACAAAGAGAATGACGTATGATTGCCTTTTCTACGGTTTGGCGAGGAACGCCTCCCCATAGCGCTGCCAAGATGATAACGTTCGTATCCACTACGAGCCGCATAATTTTTATGTTATTGACGTGCTAAGCGTAACGCTTCATCAATATCTGACTGATTCAAATCTTTCCCGGCTTCGTTCAATTCATCAAGCATAGCATTGAGCGGCGCAGGACTAAGGCGCTTAATCGATATGCGATCTCGCTCACTGGTGATATATACTTCAGCGTTTTCCCAAACCGAACGAAGCTCTTCTGGAAGAGTAATGATACCATCCTTTACCTTTGCAGTTTGCGCTGTCATACCCCTAGCATACACGAAACCGATCATGCCTACAAATATGCTTTCATGTCCATCATATTGAGTTCACTCGCTAATGAAACTGAGCGGTCGCGAAAAATTACGACGCAATCCGCCAAAGCTGTCGTATGAAAATACGAACCAAAATCAAATACCCGGTTTCATTTTCTGCTGTTGTCGGACGTATAAGACGGGGATAAAAGCAAGCGTGAGAACCGTTGAGAACAGCAACCCCGTAATAATGGTGAGTGCAAGATCTCGGAAGAATGCATCTACAAAGATGAGCGGAGTAACTCCCGCAGCCGTTGTTATTGTGGTCAAGATAATCGGCCGCAGACGTTCCTGTGTCGCGTGCTTCGCCGCTTCAATCTCGGATACGCCGCGTGCAACATAGTAATTCGCTCGGTCTACGAGAAGGATGGCATTGTTCACGACGATACCCGTCAAACTCACCAAACCTATAAATGATGCGAAGTTTAGCTGCCCACCAAGGATAAGGAGGCCGAATAACACGCCGATTAACGCTAACGGAATCGATACAATAATGATAAGCGGTTGGCGATACGAATTGAACTCAAAGACCAGAATAACGAGAATCGCGATCACGGCTATGATCATTGATTGGTACAAGTCGGTAAACGTTTCCTGAGTCTCCTCTTGTTCGCCTCCCACAATAAATTCATACCCTGCTGGAAGCTGTACTTCTGCAAGCCGTTCTTCAACCGAAGCGGATATCTCATTGGCATTAAATCCTTTACGTACGTTTGCCGTAACCGTAACGGTTCGCTCGCCATCACGATGGCGAATGGTATTAACCGAAGTAGTAAGAGTTACATTCGCAACCTGTCCGACTGTCACAATACCGCCGCTTGGCGTGACAATCTCAAGCGACTCAATGTCATCCAACGTACGCACAACCTTGTTCGGAGCTAGTAGTTCCACCGATACTTCTTCGTTGCGCTCATCTAAAAATGTTGTCGCCTCTACACCAAAGATATACGACCGAAGCGTTTGCGCCACAACTCCCGCGGAAAGCCCCTCTTCCGCTAACCGTTCCTTATGAAATACAAAATCGAACGATCCCGCGCTAAACCGCAAGTCTCGATCAACTTCTACCGTACCGGCAATATCTTGAATTACCTTGATAGTCTCTTGCGAAATACGATCAAGCTCAGAAAGATCGGTACCGACAACTTTCACTTCAACCGGCGGCGCCGTCGGAGGCCCGGAACTTATATCGGCAACCTCGATCTTGGCTTCCGTGATTTCGGAAAATCGATCACGGAACTCTTCAGATAGCTCAATAGAACTTTTGTCTCTGTCGCGTGCGAGGTTGATGAAAAATGAGCCTAAGTACTCGCTGGAAGTGCTCCCGCCAATATCAAGGCTCGTGCTTGAACCAGCATTGAGCGAAAAACTTTCAATTTCCGGTACGGTTTGGAGTACATCTTCCACGTGAGCTAAGACTCGTTCAGTTTGTGCGAGCGTTGAGCCAGGCGCGAGTTCTACGTTCCCGAGAATGAAATCAATATCCGCAGCCGGAAACAGTCCTGTTTTAAGCAATCCCGTAAATGGGAGCGCCAACCCTACGACCATGAGAATAACCAAGGTAACGATAAAACGATTTTGCAATCGACGATTCGATAGCAGCGTATCCATCTTCTTGTTATACCATCCACGAAATACGTTAAATTGCCGCGTAAACCAACGGATCTCATCATCCGCTTGAGATGGCCAGCGCTTGAGAATCGTTACCGCCACGGCCGGAAGAATGGCGAGTGCCACAAACAAAGAACTCAGGAGTGTCGCAGAAATAACAATGGGAATGGTTCGTAGGAACTGCCCGATAATGCCGGAAACGAGCAACATCGGGAAAAAAGCGGCAACCGTCGTCATCACACCTGCCGACAAGGGTTTTTGAAATTGCGTCAGCACATCGCTTGCATGTGCGTCGATCAATTGCGATGCGGTTCCCGCATGGATGCCTTCGACGATTACGATAGCCGTATCCACAAGCAACCCAAGCGATAGGATCAAGGAGAATAACGAGATGCTGTTCAAGGTAATATTTGCAATGTCGAAAATGATAAATGAGATAAAGAACGTAAACGGTACGGCGGTAGACGCGATCACGGCTTCTTTCCAACCAAGAAACAGCCACAAAATGGCAAATACGATGAAAAATGTTTGAATACCGCTTCTCGTTACATCAGAGAGAGACCTGCGAATTTCATCAGCCCGGTCGGAAAATGTGGTTACTTGAATTGCATCAGGGAGTTCTGTGGACACAAAGGTGTCAACAGTGGTAATCGCCTGGTCCACAATTTCAATGATATTCCCGCCCGTTTGCTTGAATACTTGCACCGTCACGGCACCTTTCGCATCACTACCATCGACGCTAATCCGAGCACTGCTTGCCGTATCCGTGAGCGCCAACTGCACCTCGGCAATATCTTTCAGGAGCACAAACCCGCCTTGCGGTAAAGGAATTGGTACGCGCGCGATATCGCTGACATCTTCGAAACGACCCGTAATGCGCAGATCATATAAAAAATGATCCGTCGCAAGTTGTCCGAACGGAGCATTAAAATTCGCACTCGAAATCGCTCCCACAACGTGCGAAATGGATAGTCCCCGCTGTGCCAATACCGCAGGATCTAAATGAACGGAAATTTCTTCTTGTCTACCGCCTACTACCACAACGTCGGACACGCCTTGGATATTCTCCAATTCTTCCGCAATATCCTCTGCATAAACTGTCAGAAGACGCTGGTCTTCAATACCGGATAGTCCGATCGAGATGATCGGCTCGTTTGAAAAACTGATTTCGATCACTTCGGGATCCAATGCATCTTCCGGCAAGTCTCGAATTTTTTGCACTTCCTCGCGAAGCGTACGAATAGTCTCGTCCAAGTCAGCTTCCGGTTGATATTCTATTGTTATGGAAGAGACACCGAGCGATGAAGATGAGGAAATCGAATCGATATGTTCCAGATTCGATAAACGATCTTCAATCGGCGCGGTTACCAGCTCCTCTACGTCACGCGCAGATGCGCCGGGATATGCCGTCATGACAACTCCGATAGGAATTTTAATTTCAGGCGTAGATTCACGCGGCAACGTAATCGCAGTGCTCACGCCAAATATCGCCAACGCTACAATCAGAAGAAATGTAACACGATACGCTTTTATGAAATACGTAAAGAAACTTTTCATCGCGTTATTTCTACGGTATCGCCCGCTTGCACCCTTCTATTACCTTCAACGACGAGTTGCGCGTCAACGGGCAGAGTCCGTTCCACCTCCACATAATTTCCGTGATAGTCGATAATACGCAATACATGCTCTTCAATCACGCCGTCAGGAGTAACGGTGAACGCGACCACCCCTTGCTCTCGCACGTTAATACTATCAATAGGAATAAGAAGGGTATCGGCAGTACCGGAATCACCGGCAAATTGCACTGTTGCCGTTTCGTGCAAATCATCTGCTCGTACTTGATGTTCAACCACAATATCAATCTGCCACAGAGAGTTTTGAGAATTATTGCGAAAATTCGTCGTGACAAACACCCGCATAAACGCATTTCCGACGGTCAATACTTCGCCAACGTGCTGGCCGGGCTGTACATAGTCTCCTTCACGAATAGTCAAAGAAGCGATCGTACCGCTCGTTGGTGCGGTGACTTGCATTTGCTGTACTTGAGCTTGGGCTACAGCCAGTTGCGCATGGAGCTGCGCTCGCTGCTGTTGCATCTCTGCAGCGATCCTTTCTTTCGCGATTCGTGCATTTTGCAACGATTGCTCTGCTTGCGTTACCGCCGTAGCCGACTGTGTTCCGGAAAGTTGCTGTGCAATACGTGCTTGTTCTTGTGCGAGTTGCGCCGCTTCCACGCCGAGCTCGGCAGTTGTGATAATAGTTTGCAGATCTTCAGTCGGTACGCCTTGCGGTTTGGTGTTTGAGGTTTGCACCACCTGCTGCTTCGCTTGTGCAACACCGAGCTCCGCGGAATCCAAGGCCGCTCGTTGCTGGTTTTCCGAAAGCGTATCCCCGGTTTGAGCTGCACGAAGAGACGTTGTTGCGATTGTAATTGCCAATTGAGCTGAATTGATTGCTTGTTTTTCCAATGAAGCAAATATGCCGAGACTGTTGGAAAATCCTAAGACCTGCGCCCGTGACGGACTGGCTTCTTTGCCACCGTCAATCTCTGCTACCAATTGTCCTGCCGTAACGTTTGATCCTACAAAATGCCGCACGTTTGTGACCCGACCGCCGGTACGGGCGATAAGGGGAGCCGCATGTGCCGGTTCGAGCGTGGAAGTTTCTTCAATCAGTTGCTTGTTGCCAAGATCTCCTAACGATGCGACCGTTACTCGCGGACGGATATCCTTTTGGATTTCGGGCTCATGTTCTTTAGCCCGATTTATACTGAGAATAATCAGGACGATAATTGCTGCAATAAGGAGAATGAGCACGGGTGATTTCCAACGAAAATCCTTCCAAAAGCGAGATGCATGGGTTAAGGGGTTTACCATAATATGGATATGAACCCGTAATCATAGATGATGGCGTCGCATACGTCAATTCAGCGAATCCCAACATGACGAGCATGATGAGCAAGACGGCTGCATGCGTATGGAGCAAAAAGAGTGAATGCCCCTAGAACACGACCGCTCTAAAACATGTAGTAAGCGAAAAGATGATTGTATCTTCGCAACAACCTCACTTCTTCAACGCAAGAAACTCTCTTACTGTCAGTCCCGAATCCCGCAGAAGCTTGCGCAATAAACCTCGCCCTAATTCTTTATGATTAGGAATAGTAAGGGGCTTACACGAAGAATCACTAGGATGAATAAGACGAATATGACTCCCTTTCTGTCGGACCGTTGTATACCCTACGCGCTCGAAACGTTTCACCGCTTCATGTCCAGAGATACTCGGCAGCTTCGTCATGAAACTTTATATAGTAACAGTATGCAGACTCACTTCCTGAGGTGCGTAATTTTCCAGCACTTCCCGACTCGCGGGCTCATCCTTTACAAGATCTATAACCTCGTGAATATTCAGTAATGCCTCATCGATCGTTTTCCCTTGAGAATAGCAACCGGAAAGCACAGGACATTCAACTATATACATCCCATCCTCATCTTTCTCAACGATTACTGGCAACGAATACTTCATAAAAAAAATATACAATTAATTCTTGTCAAACGCAATCACCATAGCCGGAACCTTCGTATCCGGATGAAATGCAAGCTCATGATACGAAAGCACTATTCGACCGTGCTGACTGCGATGCCGACTGATCACGTACCGCTGGAGCAACTCCGCACCGTACTCCAGCGCATCTCCGAGCGGCTCCAAGAGCAGATATTCCAACTGCTGCTTTACAACAGAAGCGATAAGGGAAAGCCCTATCGTATATTGATGCGCCGCATACGGTCGCGCGCCGCTGAGAACATATCGGTTCATCCACCCGCTATTGCGCTGATGAAACGTGCGAATCAGCGAATCGTTGTAAATGGGCACCAATGACGCGTAAAGCGCCGCAATGCATACATTTTGGATATCGCGCGACATGGTAAGGGAGGAGGAGGTGATATAGTGGTTCAAACAAAGCATGTCCGGAGCATGTGCTTCGCCGTACACCCTGCGCCTCCCGAGTATGGCGGACACGCAAAGCAAAAACAACCGTGCCGTCCAAATTCTCCCGTCTTGCACGATGACAAAAATATCCAAGTCGCTCGAATGTTTCGTGTTATCAACGGCCAATGATCCCGAACCTGCAAGAGCGCGTACAAACGGAACGCACGCAAGATACGGCGCGCACCGCTTCACAATTTTCCATTTATCTTGTGCAATTGCATGACGACGCAGCCGCTCCGGGACAAGCGATAGTCGTCCGCGTACCGTAACGTACCCCCAACGTGTTTCTGTTTTTTCTCTCAAAAAATCTGAATCGTGCAGTTGCGCTTGCACTTCACGTAAAGAAACGTGATGCGAAAAGTGGCTATGGGCAACAATGAGGTTTTGCCATATCTGAGTTGCCGTTACCGGCATATCGTAAAGGTCATAATACCGAACCGTGTCGAACATGGATTGCTCGAGAAGCGAAACACTGTTCCGTGAATCGGGCATCTCGTTACGCATCCAAATTAAATTCTTGCTGCACCGGAACGGTTGCTTTTCCGGTGTAGACTCGCATAATTTCCTGACCAAACCTATTTAATCGAGATTCGATAAGCTCAATGGAATCATCGTGAATTTCCTCATATCGGTTTGCATCGAACAGCGTCGAATACGTAAAGATAATGAGCTCTCCCGGTTTCACCAGTGTACTATCGCTCGTTGCGGGATCAAGCAACGTGTACTTGTGCTGCGCTTCGTCGGGATGGCTTAGGTATTCATGAGCGGAAACGGTCGTAAGATAATGAACCGTTTGGACAGAGAAACTATCAAGCACAAGATACGGACGCGTGCCATCCGTACGAGTGGCTACCGAATTAATATATACGGCAACATCCGTCAGATCCCCCCTATACGCCGCATACGCTTCCGGACTGTTGCGCGAAACTACCATGTACAGGAACGGACCGTACGAAGAAAAAATAACAAGGAGGCCCGCAGCGATGCCATATATCACCCCCGTCAGATTGTGATTCTTGCCCCAACGAACGGACCACCGTACAAACACCGCTCCCGCCGTACCCGCAAGCAAATATATTGGTGCTATAAGTCCAATACTCCTGAGCGCGTGCGGCATTCCTTCCGCCGTTGTAATAACTGGGAGCAACATGCCAAGGATAATCAAGAGGAGGTACGGATACACCATACCCAAATGCACTTCTTTTCCGCGGAGTATCTGCCTTCCCACATCATACGTACCTTTTAATGCCCAACACATTCCAAGAATAAAAAGGAATCCGACCAACGGATTGAGCAGCGGATACCCCGCTACGTTATGTCTCCAGTTTTCATCTCCGCGATAGAAGAAGGAAAGCAGCGTTTCGCTGGTGGAATACATGATCGTGCCAAGCAATGTCCCACCCCCATACTCGCGCTGCAGATCAGCGCTAAATACCGATACTTGTCCTGCACGCCCAATGAAATCTTTCGGATGTTGGAAAAAATACACGAACAAAGGAACCAATACGATACATCCCGCCAGCACAGAAGCCACAAGCTGTTTTCCATATCGCTTCCCGTGCGGAAACCCGATTTTCGGATGCATGGCCGCAAGTAAAAGCAGGGTAATCACGCCGACGATAACGCCAACCATCGCGCGGTACGCAATATATGTGTAAAAGCCGCTTGCAAACGCAATACCTGCGAGTATCGCATACGCGTATGACAAACTGATGCGTTTTTCTTTTACGGCTCTCACGGTAAAGCCAACAAACGCCGTAAACAACAAAATGATGAGGGGAATCTGAATTGCCCGAAATCCGGTACGCGATAGCGTGATATGCCACGCGCTTGTCGCGATGAACAACGAGGCGAGTAAGCCGGATAGTCTTCCAAAATACGGCCGTGTCGCGAAATACATTGCGGCTACCGTAGCGATACCGATCAGCGCGGATGCAGCGTGCATCGGCCACACACCCACTCCAAACGTCCGCACAAGTGCAGCTTGCAAATAAAAGAACATCGCTTCTCTGCCGTTTCCTCTCGGATAAAAGGGGCGTGTATCACCTTCCAGTATCAGCAGTGCGTCCTCCCCGTTCGCCGCCTCATCGGGAAACAAGCCGGGCGGATAGTTCGTAATATCATACAGCCGCAAGAAAGCGGCCAACGCGATAATGCCGATAAGCAACACTGCCGTATAGATATGCTTCATACATAAAGCATATCACAATATTGCACTCTCCCATTTCTTTTTCGTATACTTCTTATGGACAGCTCGGTTGGATAGGTGAATCCTCGTAAACTCGAGGTGATGCCGTTCTCCGGCCGTCTTTTTGTTTAAAATCTTATGTAGTTCGACTTGGAGCGGAGAAAGGCTTCCTCTTGCTTTTTCTTCTCTTTTTCGTATACTTCTTATTGACAGGCTGGTTTTGGGTTTGCGAACCCCGGTTCATCCCGGGCGATGCGACTCTCCAGCCGTCTTTTTGTCTACGTATACGAGTAATCATAGATTGCATTTCACTTCGACTTATTAAGTCTACATCTTTTTTCTTTCCGATATGCGTCCCGTACGCAGCTTGGTGCGCAGGAGATAGCTTCCCTATTCTTCGAATCTCAACCATAGCCCTGGGGAATGCGTTCGATATCGCTATCTGAATCAATGTTTCATAACCCGTATATTCCGTATCTATAATAACGGTAGTTATGGATGCTTTTGTTTTTCGTAACGATAATATAACAGCTGCAGCAAATACTACAGGAGCGCAATATCGAGGCTGCCCAAGTTTACGAAAGTATTCGTTGAAAAAACGTTTTGTTTTTCTCGAAAGCCGAAAAGAATATTGCTTTGATTTGCTTCCAATTCCGATAATAGTATCTCGATTCAATTCCTCGACTCGGACGGATTGATCTACATCGAAACAAGACTGCTTTTGCTTAACCATGCGTGCATTGTATCAGACTATTTTGTACGCTTTATAAGATGAACCGGTGTGGACTGCGAATCTTCGTAAACTCGAAGTGTAACAGTCCTCCGTTCATCTTTTATTTTTTTTCACTATCTCTGCGCGAGTGATTTTCCCGTCAGGATTCCGGCCCCTCTTTTGATACAAAAAGGAGTATAATTTCAATATGCCCGTACGGTTTACAAAACATGCTCAAGAAATATAGTTTCTCTGCAAATAGGAAGGGAGTCTTAAAAAATTATTATTACATTTTATCCTGGACGCAAATCATCATATGAAAAAAGAAGGTAAAATCTCATATGAACCCGAAGCAGATGTTTTAACATGGGAAATCAACCAAAATGCCCCTATTGAATCAGCACGAGAAATGGGAAATATGGTTGTTCATTTTACGCAAAATAATGTACCAGTTTTGGTCGAAATACTCGAGGCAAGCTCGTTTCTTAAACAAGCAGAGGATGCCTTCAGCCGGAAACGAGGAAATGTTTCGCCAATCACTTCCGTACAGGCATAAAATGAGGTTAATGACGAGAATTTGCAGTCATCTCTCCCTTTAGTTGAGCGAGATCGTAAACGATAATCAAACCGAACAACGAATGAGGAGTGTACGCTTAATGTACTGCCACAATATATACAATAAACCCGCATGCACTCACATACACACGGGTACTAAAAGAACGAAAGTCATTGACACATGTTACTCGCCGCCGACGGGTTGCCGGCTCATCATGAACAC
>CAZSWB010000002.1:0-22644 GCA_964610675.1 uncultured Candidatus Saccharibacteria bacterium | reverse complement strand
ATTGTTTGCACAAAGGCAATCTGCGTGGGTCGGATCGGTAGAGTTCACGTTTTGTCTGCGCGCGAGCACGCTGGCAGGCGGCACTTGTATCTGTTTCATCGTGACCGTGGCTGGTATGGGCCTTGTCGTTTCCCCTGTACCCGCAAGGTTTCTTCGGAGCTTGGCGCTGGGAATCTTGGAACTTCGTAGTCGTCGCTTAGCACATTGGCTTTTCGCGAACTCCTGTATTTACATTTTGTGTAAGTATGGGAGTTTTTTTGTATATATCCACCCGTTATTCCAACACCGCAATCAGTTCATCCACGAGTTCTGGCGTAATCGCCTCAGTACTCCAGGAAAGCGTTGTCTCGCGTGCTTGCCACGTGGCAGGAGAGCCATCTGCGTTTTTAAGTTGCGAAAGTTTTTGCAATATTTGTATCGGATTCTTTGCCACCACCTCTATTTTTACATACGCGTCTTCATCGTTTGGCGCAATCGTTCTTGTGGATATCTTCGTGATATTCGCTTTCGTCGCAAGCAGTTCCAGCGATATCATGCGAACGACATTTTCCGCTTCCTGCGGAAGCGGGCCGTATGTTTCTTGCAAGCGAGTTCTTTTTTCTAAAATGTCTTGCATGTTCTTTGCCCGCGAAAGGCGGATGTACCATGCGGTTCGATCGTCGGGTTGTTCGATATATGTTGCAGGAATGTACGCAGGAAGAAGAATATGAACGCTTGCGCGCTCTTCTTCCGCTCTTCCTTCCACCATATCGAGATACAATTGCATTCCCACTTCATGGGCGGATCCGCTCTGCGCGGCGCCGAGCATGTTTCCTGCACCGCGCATTTCCAAATCTCGCCTCGCTATATCCCATCCCGAACCGACGCGGGAAGCTTCGGTGAGCGCGGAGAGCCGCATGCGTTGGAGGTGTGTGAGTTTTTCTTGCGAGTAGAGCAGGTACGCGTATCCTTGGCGGGAGCGTCTGCCGATTCTTCCGCGCAGTTGATACAGTTGTCCCAAGCCGAAATGTGCCGCATTCCAAATGATCATCGTATTTACGTTCGGTAGATCAAGTCCGTTTTCTATAATACTGGAGGAAATGAGAATATCCGTTTCTTTTGTGTCGAATCCATGAATGATGCGACTTAATTCTTCGTCCGGAAGCTGCGCGTGTGCGACGGCTGTTGTTGCTGAGGGCACAAGCGATGTAATAATTTCTTGAATCATGTGAAGGTTACGAATTTTTGGAGATACTATATATACTTGTCCGTCTCGTGCCAGTTCTTTCTCTATCGCCTGCAAAATCGCTTCGTTGCTCTCCTTTATTACCACGGTTTCAATGTCTTTTCTTCCGTGCGGGGCGGTTGCAATAATTGAGAGGGCGCGCAGTCCCGAGAGCGCCATGGAAAGCGTTCTTGGAATTGGTGTGGCGGAGAGTGAAAGAATATCTATACTCGACCGTATTTTCTTTAAATGTTCTTTTTGTCCTACGCCGAAGCGTTGCTCTTCGTCTATGATTAAAAGACCGAGGTTGGTCCATGATACGGAGTGGGAAAGCAGTCCGTGCGTGCCGATGATGATTGCGGGTTTTTTCTCGGCAAGTGCTTTTTTTGCGCGTCGTATTTCTTCTTTTGTTGAAAAACGCGACAGGAGAAAAATCGAATCCGAAATACTTGGAAGCCGTGTGCGGAACGTATCTACGTGTTGTTGTACCAGAAGTGTGGTAGGTGCAAGCAGGGCTACTTGCTTGTTGTTCGAATACGCGTGCATGGCGGCGCGGATCGCAAGCTCCGTTTTTCCAAATCCGACATCCCCAACGATGAGTCTGTCCATCGGTATGGGGTTCGTCATATCTTGTTGTACTTCTTCCCATGCAGTTTTCTGGTCGGGGGTTAAAGAAAAGCCGAATGTTGATTCCAGCTCCGCTTCTACGTGCGGTTGTATGGTATATGAAGGCCTGGTTGCTTGCTCTCGCTTTTTTGCAATTTCCAACAGCTCTTTTGCAAACGCCGCAGCATCCGCTTGCGCTTTCCGTTTCGTCTTACTCCAGAGTGTTCCTCCGAGCGCATATATTGCGGGTGCGGAATCTCCAATGTATGGCGATACTTTATGTGCGAACGGAACGGGTACCGCAACGCTGTCTCCGTTCGCGTAGCGCAACACCAAGTACTCCGTTTCTTCACCCGCAATTGTTCTGCGTTCCAGTCCTTCAAATATTCCGATTCCGTGATCCGCGTGCACGGCAGGTTTGCCGGGAGCAAGTCTCCCGATGAGTTCCAGCGCACGCTCAATCGATACCGGAGAGCTTTTCGCTTGTTTGGTTTCCGGCTGTTTCATAACAGTGTAGGTGTGCAGTATGTCAGCGAGCGGTACTTTCTCCTTGGGAAATGCGAGCGGGAGTATCCGGGTGGATTGAATAATCTCTTTTTTTCTTCCTTTTTGTTCGATGATTCTGTCTACGCTGTTCCCGAAAAACGAGATACTGATCGGATTGGCATGGAACGGTTGGATGATGGTTATCTCATCTCCGCGTACGCGGAAACCGGGATCGGCAATTGCGGTCGTATGCCGTACATATCCGCACTGTACAAGCATGGTGATAAGGGAGGAAAGGCGCATGGTCTCGCCTTGTGCAATTTGAATAATCATCTTGCGATACGCTTCAGGATTTGGCACGTTTGATACGAGCATCTCTTTCGTAACGGAGAACGCTGTATTTTCCGCTCCTAAGAGCAATGCGTGGTAGGCACGTGATAGGTTCGTTACGATAAGGCCATCGTATTCCTGCTGCGAGAGAGGGAATGCAACGGTATAGTTGGTCATTGACATGTGATATAGTAATACTGTAGATTAAGGAGTCCATCAACTCCCCCCTATGAAATATATTCAAGAGCTCACCAATTTAGGCTTAAAGGATAAAGAAGCTGCGGTGTATCTTGCGTGTTTGGAATTAGGGCCTTCTCCGGTGCAGCCTATTGGGCGAAAAGCGAAGGTTGTTCGGGCAACAACCTACGTTATATTGGATTCGCTGATGAATATGGGGCTGGTGACGAAGTACAAGGAAGGGAAGAAGACGCTCTTTTCTGCGGAAACGCCAAGGCAGCTATTACGTCTTTTGGAACGCCAAGAAGAAGTAATTAAAAAGAAGCAGCACGATATTGAATCTATTTTGCCTGAATTACAGATGCTTACCAAAGCAGCTGGGGATAACCCATCTGTGCGGTATTTTGAAGGGAAAGAGGGGCTTGCGTCTATGCGGCGCGAAATTGTGATGTATCCGCGCGCGGGAGATGTTATCTATAACTTTACGCCAACAGACCACCTTATTAGTGTGTTCCCTGAAAGAGATGATACGCATCATGTCCAACGAGCTGGAAAGCAAATATTCGCGAAAACCTTGTTCACAACAACATCGCAATCGCTGAAGAAACGCTTGCTTACTGAGGCGCATAGCAAGATGAGCGAACGGCGCTTCGTATCGCCAGAAAAATTTCCGGTTCCCGCCGGGATGACGATTTATCGTGATCGTATCGCTATCGGTACTTTTACCGGGAAGCTCTTTGGTGTGATTATTGAAAGTCAGCAGATGGTGAATATGATGCGGGCGCTGTTTGAACTTGCGTGGGATGGCGCGGAAACTCTTGACAGCGAAAATTTGTAGGCTTATACTATATTTGCGTGTACGTATACTGCACGTGTTGTAACTTTATGTGAACGCAAGGCGTTCGCAGTTTCCAAACAGAGAAAGAGGGAGGCTATGAGCAATGGGATGGTAAACCACAAGCTCGTTAAATTGCCTTCATGGATGGAGGGAATTGCGGGCGAAAATTTGAAAACGCACTAGAAGCTCACTGAAGCTTCTGGTCAACCCCCGGTATTAATTCGAAGTAGTAACTTTGAAAAAATGCCGGGTTTTTCTTTGCTTGCTCATTTGACTTCGGTTCGCTTCTCGCAGTATGGTATATTCCGAGTCGTTCATTCGTCTTTTGCGTTCCGCTTCAGTGAGCGTATCTCAATTGGAATCAACCCCTCCAAGATTTCAATGAAGGATTCGTTCGCTGGCGGAACATTCAAGAGGATTGTACGATACTTAGGATGAAGCAATTTTTCATATTCGGACTCGGAAATCCTGGCAAATCATTTGCGGGAACTCGTCATAATCTTGGCGTAGATATGGTTGAGCGATGGGTTGTGCATATGCAAGAAAAGGGAGCGACTGTATCTGCGTGGAAGACGCAGGAAAAATACCATGCACGCATCGGTACGGTTGCGCATGGTGATGTATCCGTATCGGTCGTTTCTTCGTTGTTGTTTATGAATGAGTCCGGAAAAGTATTTTCCGCATATCTTCAGTATCATCCGATTAAAAGGGAAAGCGTGTTAGTTTTGCACGATGATTTGGAACTTTTTCTTGGCGAAGTGCGACACCAATCATCCGGTAGTGCACATGGGCACAACGGCATGCGCTCCATTCACGAACATGCGGGTGATACCAATGTTCCGCAACTTCGTATCGGTATCGGTCGCCCTGCGGGTATCATGCCCGTCGATAGATTTGTGTTATCTACTTTTACTTCGGAAGAGCAAATTGTGTTGCAGAAAAAAGAAGCATCCATTATGGAGGCGATTACCACAATCGTCATTCCCGATATTGGTATCTCGTGATAACACAAGCATATTTAACTTGCCGTGTCAGTTCCGAGCACAATCAATATATCAGCCGATGTGGTAGCTTCTGAAGCGGGGAAGTCCGTTTCGGAGGAAGCATTCAGAGAAGATGCAATGTCTTGCGCGTCGTCCGCTTGTGTCACTTTCGGTGCATATACCTTTGTTTTTTCCACGTCTTTAGATGCTGCGTTCGTTGCTGCGATAACAGTGTATCCGTCTTGCTTCAGTTGATCGGAGATTTTTTTTGCAAGTCCGTTTACATTCGTACCATTTCGTACTTCAATCGTTGGTTTAGAGCTTCCCTCTTCTGGTTCGGGAGATGGTGTAGGGCTAGGAAGGTTTTCTTCTGCCGCCGCTTTATTCATTGTTACTCCAACTTCTTCAGAGAATATATTCTTTGCGATCGTGTGGATTTCGGAGTAGTCTCCCGTTCGGGGTTTGAGGACTGATGCCGGTTCTCCACCCAGTACAATGGTATCTCCCACGAGAACGCCATGTGTTCCGGTGGTGAGTACGACGGATTTAACGCTGCTCATATCTACCTGGCGCGCCAGTTCGAATGAACGCTTCATCTCCCATGTTTGCATGTTTGTGCGGATATCTTCGGAAACGGAACTTAATATATCGTTGATCGCGGAAAAATCAAGCGCGGTGTTTACGGAAAACACTTTATTAAAGACGGCGACCAAAAGTTGCTGTTGGCGCGCCGCGCGTTTGAAATCTCCTCCTTCGGGGCCTTCCACGTATCGTGCTCGCACGTACGCGAGCGCTCTGTCGCCGTTCATTGTTTCCGTTCCTTTTGGAAATGCGATTTTATGCAAATAGTCGGTGAATCCGTTTTCAATCTGGATATTCACGCCGCCAATCGCATCCACAATTTGTTTAAACGCAGTGAAATCCACCCGCGCGAAGTAATGGATAGGTAATCCGGTTATTTCTTCAACTTTTTCTTGGAGAAGTTCCGGTCCGTTGTTTTTCCTCTGTGATTCGCCGTACGCATGGATGGCATTTATTTTTGAATAAAATTGTTCCTTGGGTACTTGCACATACAAGTCTCGAGGAATGGATAGGATGGCAACCTTATTTGTTTTTGGTTGAATGGATGCGACCATGATAGTATCGGCAAGATTTTCTCCGGAATGACCTTCACCGCCAATTGCGATTAGGAGAAGGTTGATTTGATCTTCCTCCTCGCCTCTTAGTTGGTTTCCTGATTTAAACAAGAGATCGGAAAGTTGTCCCAAAATAGATTGATCCGCCGTACTGATGGAATTCCCGGCCGCAAGAATTTTGTATCCGAAAATGCCTACAAAAAAGAATCCGGCGATCAGGATACAAATGATACCGATGCGAATGGCACGAAAGCGTGCAGAATGTTTTTTCTTCGGAGCAGCCGTAATATTGTGCCTTCGACGCACCTGTGCAAGCGCACGCTGTTCGGCACTTATTTTCTCTAATGGTATGTCACTCATTATTCCATCAATGTTATAGCTAACTTGCCACAAGTGCAAGATCATCGGTACAATATGGCTTATGGAAGACGAAACGCGTGTGCAAGGGGCTGTGGGTTTTATTCTTGGTTCTTTTTTCTGGGAATTACTCAAAGCTTTTATATTGGCGATGGTAATCATTGTTCCGATTCGGTACTTTATTGTCCAACCTTTTTTTGTACGAGGAGCATCAATGGAACCGACATTTCAAAATGGAGAATACTTGGTTATCGATCAATTATCCTATCAATTTAGAGATCCCAGACGAGGAGAAGTTGTGGTGTTTCGGTATCCGCAAGATCACTCCCAGTTTTTTATTAAGAGGATAATTGGTCTTCCCGGAGAGAATATACAAGTAAACAATGGGCGTGTGGTTATAACAAGTGCGGTGTATCCAATAGGAGCCGAAATTGACGAGATGACATATCTGGAACCGGGCATTCGTACGGGTGGACAAATGGATTTGCATCTGAATGACGGAGAATACTTTTTGCTTGGGGATAACCGACCGGCAAGTTCGGATTCACGAGCATGGGGGCCGGTAAGGCGCGATGAAATTATCGGTCGCGCATGTCTCAGGCTTTGGCCGCTTAATCGCATTCTGTTATTTTACCCTGCTTCCTCTCAGTTTATAGCGACACATTGATTTTTTTTCTTTTGCATGTATACTGAGCTACCATATGGTCGCTTCCAAGAAGAAACAGGTATCGGCAGAGGTTGATTTTCCGCTCAAGAGCCCTCGCGGAACGGTTGACTTGCTGCCTTCCGATCAAAAATATTGGGAATATATTACCGAAAACGCAAAGTCATTCTTGCGTGGATGGCACTTTCAACAAATTGAAACACCGCTTTTTGAAGATGTAAACTTATTCACCCGTGGAATAGGTACGGATACCGACATCATTCAAAAAGAATTGTTTGAGTTGAAGTCTCGGGGAAAAGGTTCGCATTACGCGCTCCGACCGGAAGGAACTGCTTCCATTGTGCGTGCATACATAGAGCATGGGATGCGAAGCTGGCCACGCCCGGTGAAGCTGTTTATGCTTGGATCTTTCTTTCGATATGAGCGGCCGCAAACGGGTAGACTGCGGGAATTTCATCAAATCGATTTGGAGGTCTTGGGATCCGCTTCTCCAATATCGGACGTTCACGTGATATATGTACTCAATCTTTTTTTCAAGCATTTGGGATTGGAAGATTTCGTTGTATTGATTAATACGCTTGGCGAACCGACGGAACGGACGGCGTACATTGCGCTGTTGAAGGATCATTATCGCAGAAACAGGCAGAAATTATGTCGCGACTGCAAAGAGCGACTGGTGAAAAATCCGCTTCGTCTGCTCGATTGCAAAGAGGAAAAGTGTCAGCAGGTAGGAAATACCGCTCCTCGGCTACTTGATCATCTTTCGGATAGTTCTAAAAAACATTTTGAATTTATTCTCAAGAGTTTGCAAGAGCTTGATATTCCTCATGAAGTTGCACCATCTCTCGTACGAGGGCTCGACTATTACACTCATACGGTATTCGAATTTGTTCCGAAAACAACTCGGGGAGAGTCTCAGCAAAATTCTCTTGCATCCGGTGGTAGGTACAATAACTTAGTGAAAGAGCTGGGTGGAAAAGATACGCCTGCGATCGGTGCGGGTATTGGCATTGAACGGGTGATCGATCGGGTAAAGGAAGAAGGAATCGAGCTCACGCTCATTGATCAGCCGCAGCTCTTTATTACGCAACTCGGGGAACAGGCGAAAGTAGTCGGATTGAAAATCATGAGAGAATTGCGTGATGCGGATATACCGTTTGCAGAAAGTATTGATCGCGATGGTATGCAGCCGCAACTTCGCATGGCGGACAGACTGAAGGTGCAATGGACGATTATTATTGGTCAAAAAGAAGTTCTGGATCAAACGGTAATTCTTCGGAATATGGAAAGTGGGATGCAGGAAGTCATTGATCGTGATAAACTGGTGAAAGAATTAGAGCGAAGACTCAATATTGTTCGACAATAACCAATGAAATCATCACACGATTGCATCTTTTGCAATATCATTGAAGGAAATCAGACCGCAGATATCGTGTTTAACGGTGGTGACACATTGTTTTTCCGCGATCTACACCCCAAAGCCCCCGTACATATCGTAGGAATACCCAAACAGCATCTACCATCGCTTGATGCAATGGTTGGTGATGATCATGCGGTGATCGGCAAGTTACTCCATGATGCTGCACACGTCGCTCGAGAAGCTGGTATTTTTGAGACGGGCTATCGCGTACTGACCAATGTGGGAACGGATGCGGGACAAGAGGTGCAGCATTTACACTTCCACATTGTAGGCGGAGAGCCTCTCGGGCCGATTCGATGTTAATATTGTATTGATGAAAACGAGGTTTATTGTAAAATATATTTCCGGGATCAGTGTGTTTATTGCGATGGTGTTGTTTCCGCTCGTTACGTTCGCGCAGCGCAGCGGCATTGTGCCGTGCGGTCCGGAAGAGGGCGGGAGCGGCGGTGAAGGAAATGTTTCGGGGTGCGAGCTCAATGACTTGTTTGGTTTGTTGGTTGGAATTTATAATTTCCTGTTGGGCATGGCGGGCATTGTTGCATTCGGATTTCTCATCTATGGAGGTATTCAGATACTTTTGTACTCCACCAGCGAAGAAAATTTGAAAGCCGGGAAGAGCACGGTCATACAAGCGCTAATAGGACTTGCCATTATTGCGTTGGCATATATTGTTGTGAATACATTACTTTCGGTACTTGGCGTATCGGATGATTATCTGGGAAGTAACTTGCTAGGAAATTAAACATATGGTACAGTGTTTTATGAGGATTTATTAGCAGTATTATTTACTTAGGAGGTGTTTTTTGTGTTAGAAGTGAAAAAACGAGATCATGAGAATTCCGAAGGTTTAGTCCGTCGGTTTACCCGCATTGTGCAGCAAAGTGGTGTATTATTGCAGGCAAAAAAGGTTCGATATCATGAGCCGAAAAAGAGCAGGAACAAGATTCGAGAAGAAGCGCAGCGAAAAGGAGAGCTGCAGGCGGAGCGAGATCGACTTATCAAGCTTGGCGAGATTGACGAATTTTCTTTTCCACAGAAAAAAGGTAAGCGGTGGTAAACTGTACTTTTACGTTTACTCTATTTAAGGTATGGAAAACAATGTCCCACCAAACGTACCGTTTATTCCTTCTCCGAAGAAACCCGGAGAAGGTTTTGACGTTCCCGATCCTCTTGCGCCACCGGAACCTGAAAAGAATGAGCCTCCTCAAGTTCGCCATGGAAGCAGATGGATATTGTTAAGTATCGCTGCATTTATTGCGATTGCCCTTATAATCGCCATTATTTTTATTATCATACAGCTTGTTAATACTTCCAGTAGCGATGCAATTCCCACGCTGCAGCCAAGCCCAATGATCAGCATACCAGTTGCAACGGCTCTTCCCACCGCACTTGTGACTACGCCACCAGTTTCGCAGGCTGTGGGGGTGTCCGATATTGACGATTCGGATCAGGATGGTTTGACGAATGCAGAAGAGAGGTTTTACGGGACTGATCCGAACAGAGCCGATAGCGATGGAGACGGATATCTTGATAGTGAGGAAGTTCGGAACGGGTACAATCCGTTGGGTGAAGGAAAATTGGATTCGGATAACGATGGTTTTCCCGATCCTGATGAAAGAAAGTTTGGAACCGATCCGTTTAATCCCGATACCGATGGTGACGGATATTCGGATGGTGCGGAAATTTCTGCGGGATATAATCCGCTTATCGTATCTCCGAACGATAAGCTATAGACTGACTGTTACCTATGCCGTTGCATTTGCAGTGTGAAGATTTTCCTCTGCATAAAAATGAAGTAGCACTGTTGTGGGAAGCTACACGCGCGTATACGCACTGTTTCGATAATACGGTAACGGTACAGTGCGTCAGTGCCAAGGAAATTCAGCGGCTAAATCGTTTATACCGAAACAAAGATGCACCTACGAACGTACTTACCTTCTCTTACGAAAATGAAGGGGATCACGACATAGCGCTTTGCATGGATGTTGCTGACACTGAAGCGCGAGAGAGAGGAATTGCGCTGCGCGACTATGTTGCATTACTTGTGGTACATGCGGTATTGCATGCGTGCGGGTATGACCATGAAATATCAGATGATAGCGCGGAATTGATGAGACAGTCAGAACAGGCAATATTGTTATCATCCGGATTCGTGCCACACGGGCTTTCCGATGTATACTAGGATGGTATGAAGAATGGCAAATTACATCGGAGTAAAAATATCTTGGAGGCAACACGGTTTGCGGTCCGGGGATTTATATACATGGTGATGCGAGAACAAAATGTGCACATCCAGCTGTTGGTCGGAGTGATTGTCGTGTTCGCGATGATTCTCTTTGGTGTTTCGCTGGTGCATATGGCTGCTTTGATATTGGCAATTACTTTTGTAGTTGCGCTTGAAATGATAAATACATCGATTGAGCTTCTTTCCGATGCTGTTCATCCCGAGCAGAGTGAGTTTATCCGTAATGCAAAAGACATATCCGCCGGTGCGGTTTTGCTTGCAAGCCTTGGTGCGTGTATTGTAGGAGTATTGATCTTATCCTCCGCAATTTTATCAGCATAACGCTCTCATGAAATCCCCTCATACATTTGTTGGTATTGATATTGGATCCAGTACGGTGCGGGTTATTGTTGCTCAAAAAGAAGCGGACATAGAGGATATGAAAATTCTCGGCGTAGGCGCTATGCCCATGCGCGGTATGCAAAAAGGTGTGATTACGGATGTGGAAGAGGCGGTGTCTGCGCTCGGAGACGCTCGTGACATGGCGGAGCGAGTATCGGGAGTTATGGTAGAGCGAGCGTATGTTAGTATAAACGGATCACACCTTACTTCTCATAACTTGCGCGGAATCATCGCGGTAAGTCGAGCGGATGGAGAAATTACTCCGGATGATGTGGACAGAGTCATCAATGCGGCGCAGGCTATTTCAATGCCGCAAAATCGAGAAATTCTTCATGTGCTTCCGCAAAACTATATTGTCGACGGGCAGGAGCATATCAACGACCCAGTCGGAATGACCGGAGTACGTCTGGAAGTGGAGGCGCATGTCATCGAAGGATCCGTGCCATTTATCAAGAATCTTACTAAGGTAGTGAATCAGACGGGGATTCACATCGAGGATTTTGTATTTGCTCCGCTTGCAGCGGCACTTGCGGTGCTCGACAAGAGACAAATGGATTTAGGGGTTGTATTAGTTGACCTTGGTGCCGGAACAACAAGTTTGGTGGTATATGAGGAACACACGTTACTACATACGAGCGTGCTTCCCGTTGGCACATCACACATCACCAACGATATTGCAATCGGACTTCGCACATCGATTGATATCGCAGAAGCTATCAAGGTTTCTCACGGTACGGCAATACCGTCTCAAGTACCACAAAATGAGACAATATCCATTGAGGGTGAAGATGATGAACAAGAATCGATATCACGAAGAGAAGTAGCGAATATCATTAGTGCTCGATTGGAGGAATTGTTCTCATTTATCGATCGAGAATTAAAGAGTATCGGTCGTTCCGGTATTCTTCCTGCCGGCGTTATACTGACGGGCGGTGGCGCACATATGGAGGGCCTGGTTGAATTGGCAAAAAAGAAACTTCGGCTGCCCGTGCGAATCGGCAGACCGCGTATGCTGTCCGGTTTATCGGACGGTACGGATGAACCGGAATACAGCGTGGGGATTGGCCTTATTCACTTTGCGATCGATCAAGAAAAAAGACCGTCGTCGCATTCCACGATCCGAATGCCGAATGTGGGCGCCACGGTTTCCAAGATTCGAGATTGGGCAAAAACGTTTCTTCCATAGAAATGAACACTATATGTGTTCTCATTGAACACATATAGCTGTTGACATTCTTTTTTTAGTTCGTACGATAAGGAGTATATGCCACTCAAGCGGCCCACTATTGAAAATGTAGCGAATATAAAAGTCGTTGGTATCGGCGGAGGCGGTAATGCTGCACTGAATAGAATGATCGAAGCTAATATTAAAGGAGTGGAATTTATCGCCATTAATACGGATGCGCAAGCGCTTCACTATTCCGGAGCCGCTACCAAATTGCATATCGGCCAAACGGTTACGCGCGGATTAGGCGCTGGTATGAATCCGGGACTTGGACAGCAGGCGGCGGAGGAAAGCCGTGAAGAGATATACGAACTGCTAAAGGGATCCGATATGGTATTTACTGCAGCAGGTTTTGGTGGCGGAACGGGAACCGGGGCGCTTCCGGTGGTTTCCGAGATCGCGCGCGAGGTCGGCGCACTTACGGTTGCGGTTGTTACAAAACCATTTTCATTTGAAGGGCAACAGCGGATGACGCTTGCGGAAGAAGCGCTTGTGGAATTGCAAAGCAGGGCGGATGCCTCCGTTATTATTCCGAACGATCGGCTACTTCAGATTATTGACAAGAAAACGAGCCTTGTTGATGCGTTTCGTGTGGTGGATGATGTATTGCGTCAAGGTGTACAAGGTATTTCCGATCTGATCACTCATCATGGAATGGTAAACGTGGATTTCGCAGATATTAAAGCGATTATGCAAAATGCGGGATCCGCATTGATGGGTATTGGTCGTGCATCAGGTGAAAATCGCGCGGTAGAGGCTGCTCGTGCTGCTATCGATAGTCCTATGCTGGATATTACGATAGACGGAGCGAAAGGGATCGTCTTTAACATCACCGCTGGATCCGATTTGCGAATGTACGAGGTGGAAGCGGTTGCCCGAACGATTACGGAGCATGCGGATCCGCATGCGAAAGTTATATTCGGGGCAGTGATGGATTCTGAACAGGTGGAAGAGGGAGAGATGAAAATCACGGTTGTGGCGACCGGGTTTGATAAGCCACAAGCGATGTCCAGGCCCAGTCAGAGTGGCTCCTATGTTCAGAACCAACCGATGGCACCTACTCATCAAGAAGCGCCGCGTCCGCAGCAAACCGTTCGTTCACCGTACGGGCAACAGAGCACTTCTCCGATGAATCGACAGGGCAGTATTCCTCAGAAATTCGGCATGCAGGAAGAGGAAGATCTGGAAGTCCCCACGTTTATCCGCCGTAAAATGAGAGAGCGCAAGCAATCGCATCGCGAAGAGGGGGAAGAGAGTTGATTGCGTCGCCTATTTTTTATATTCTGCTGACGTAAAGAAAGACGGAGCAGGTTTTTCATTTTACGCTCAGTGCGGCGGTATTTGAAAAAAGTAAGCACTTTAACACCCACAGCTATTCCCGTTTCCGGGACCAATCTCGTTCTAGAAGGGGCGGCCTTCGCCGAGGGTCATATGCCAGAAATGCTGCTGGCTGACAATCGCACGGAGTGTTAAAAGGGAGCAGCACGCTTCTTGATAAATTTTCTTCTACCCTAACAAGACCTGCTCTCGAGTCAATGTTGATTTTGTGGATTTACCTGCCTATACAAATAGTTACTAAAATCACTTGTTCTTAGCGCAAGCTACGGCGGGTACCGTAAAATAGACGTTGCCAAGTTGGTTCCAGTCTTATATGGGCTGAAATGCAGAAAGCCCCTACTGCGGGACGTAAGTAGGCTTCTCGTCTTTTGCAGGTGCGGTTTTGGGTAGCAGGTGTACACGGTGTATTCTAAAGAAGTATGCGACAAGCAATCGCGCTCCTGACCGTTAGTTGGATTATCGGCATCATTGCCGGAGTGTTCTTGTCATGAGCAAGCAGACTGCACTTGCCGCGGTATTACTGTTGTTGTTGGGGTATGTGTATGGTTCGCACGACAGCGCCTCACTGGGCGCATCCTGCGCACCCTCAGATACACAAGAGGCTACACTTACGAAGACTGTCGCGCTTGCACCGCATCAAGCACGATATGTATTCACTAGATCGGATGGGTGTAACATTTTAGTGTACGCACCCCGATTCCCAGTGCTCGTTCGCGGGAGCGTCGCGCAAATTTCCGGAGCGCAAGATACTCCTCATGCCGCATTCGCTTCGCTTCCCGAATACGCAGACTATTTACGCGAAGAAGATATCTCTCTCGTGGTACGGGATGCTGAGCTAGCACTCGTTCGGCCGAGTGAGGAATATATGGATAGTTTTCGTGTCCATGTCATACAACGGATCGAGACCCTCTTTCATGAACCTGATGCGTCGTTGCTTTCCGCGATGCTTACCGGAGAAAAAGGAATGATCCCGGAGAACGTGAGGATGGCATATCTTCAGAGCGGCATTATCCACATTCTCTCCATATCGGGATTGCATGTTTCCGTCATTGCCGTTGTACTCACGTTTGGCATCGGTTTCTTGCGCGTATCTCCCGCTATTCGATCCCTGCTCATTTTTTTGTTGCTGTGGATATATATCGTGGGAGTCGACTCTCCCGCTTCCGCCGTTCGCGCCGGAGTGTTTTGGACGTGTTACACGCTCGCGTATCACATGCGTGCGCTCGTCGGGGTGCTCACGGTGGTGTTGCTGACGCTGGCAGTATTGCTTACGCATACTCCGTCACTCGCGAAATCCATCGGATTCGCGTTGTTTTTTATGCGGAATATTCGTCCGCACGATTCAAGAACCGGAATCGGGACTTTGGTGGGTATTTCCGCCGGCGCGATCGTGGCGACGGCGCCGCTTACCATGTACTATTTCGGAAACTTTTCCATTGTCGGTCTTGTAACCAACGTCCTCGTTGTGCCGTTAATCCCCTTCGTGACGTATCTCGCCCTCATTTCGCTTTTTCTTCAGCCGATTGCGTATCCGCTCGCGCTTGTCGGTTCATATATCGTTCACCTGTTGCTTTCCTGGGTGCTGCTTGTCGCGCGGGTGGGCGCACGTATTCCGTACGGACATTTTGAAAACATTGTATTTCCCGCGTGGGGTATCGCGGTGTATTACGGTATCGTCGGAATAGTGATCATATTCTTGATGCGGCGTCTGGGACTTTCTTGGAGGCGGTGGTGGGTATGAGTATATATACATGCAACGGAGTGTTGCTGATATGTTTGTTGCTCATGGCAAGCATCCCAATTTCAGTGAAGCCGAGCATACACATGCTCGATGTCGGCCAGGGAGATGCTTTGTTGTTCCAAGAACAAGGGACGCAAATTTTAATCGACGGAGGGCCCGGAGCGGACGTACTGATGCGGCTCTCTGAGGAGATGCCCGAGTTTGATAGAACCATTGAAGTGGTAGTTGCCACGCATTTTGATCGGGATCACATTGAAGGACTTTCCCATGTGTTGCATACGTACGATGTCGGCATGGTTCTCATGCCGTTCCATACCGCAACGACGTCATCCGGGAAAAAACAATTCATCGACATACTCCAAGAAAAAAATATTCCGTATCGGTATGCATGGTACGGGCAGAAAATCCGTACGAAATCATTTACGTTTCGCGTACTGTCGCCAATCTCCGGAGAGCGCTGGCGCGCTCTTTCGAAGAACAAGTCGAACAATGCATCGGTCATGGTGCGTGCGGACGTACTGCCGTCACGCGATACGCAGTTATCTTTTTTGCTTACGGGAGATGCGGAAGCGAACTTGGAAACATACGCACTATCGACGATTGTGCCTGAAGCATTTGATGTGGATATATTAAAAGTCGGACATCATGGAAGTAATACATCCAGTTCCACCCCTTTTATTTTCTCCGCTTCTCCTACTGCTTCTCTCATTTCCGTAGGCGAGAAAAATACGTACGGTCATCCTACGCGGGAAGTACTTTCGCGACTTGCGGATTCTCGAATCTTTCGGACGGATCGTATGGGGAGCGTTTCGTTCACATTTGACGGACGCGGATGGAGAGTGCTGTGCAGGGGAAAAATGAATTTGCCTTTTTCGCAAGAATTATGTATCAAGAAGTGATACGACTATGACAAAAGAAAGAACACTTATTATCATCAAGCCGGACGGAGTGCAACGGTCGTTAATGGGCGAAATTATGGCGCGCATCGAACGTACGGGCTTAAAATTTGTGGCGGTCAAGTTTCTTGTGCCGGAGGCCGACCAATGCTGGAAACACTACAACAAAGACGAAGAGTGGTTTCTGAAAAAAGGTACTCGTATTATTGAAGATCGAACGAACCACAAGATGCCCATTGAAAAAGACGCCATTGAATACGGGAAGGATATCATTCAAGCAAACGTCGATTTTTTTACATCTGGTCCCGTGCTCGCGTTTGTCATTGAAGGCAATCAGTCGGTGGCGATTGTAAAGAAACTGGTAGGGGGTACGGAACCGGTTACGTCCGATGTTGGCACGATTCGCGGAGATTTAACAGTCGACTCGTACGCGCTCTCCAGCCTTGATAACCGAGCAGTGCGCAACCTTATCCACTGTTCTGACAGTCCGGAAGAGGCGAGCAGGGAAATTCCGTTATGGTTTTCAGAGAGTGAAATCATTTCGTACCGATTATTGCAGGAGCAAATATTGTACGATGTAAACCTTGACGGTATTTTGGAGTAGCGGATGGATTTCGTGGAGCATTATTTACTGCACATCTTCGAATAATCACTATTCTTTTGCAGATTCTTTAACCCCTTATCGTACAACCATGAGTTGGAGGAATATATTATAGTTTTTAAAACATTAACAGAACGGGTGATTGGAAGGTTGTTTATTTACGGTGTTTTTAGGATTACATGTTCTGTCATAAAGACAATCTCGAGGAAGTTAGAATTCCTATACTGCTTTCGATCGTCGTGTGTAGTAGCTCACAGAAATATCAAGACGCGGGTTACGACTTACGAAGCTTCGTTGGATTTAACCTTCAAAAACTCCTTTGCAAGTGCAATACTGATGGGATCATTGTTATCGCTTTTTTTTCGAGCTGGACTGTACCTTCTGCCATATGCTTTCAGGCGGTAGGAAAAATTCCACCAATCTTTATGTGGAAGTAATTCACATAAATCTCTCTCTATTTTCTCCGGAGTCGTTTCGTAGGTGAGCCCATATTTTAGTGACAATCGTTTTACATGTGTATCTACCGCTATTCCCTCGATTCGACCAAAAAGATGTCCAAGAATAACGTTTGCAGATTTTCTTCCAATTCCTGGAAGCGCTAGAAGATCGTTCATAGTTGCGGGAACTTGGCCACCGTGCTTGGATAGAATTTCTTTGGCACATGAAATGATGGCAGCCGATTTGATACGATAAAACCCGGCGGGGAAAATTATTTTTTGAAGTTCTTCGCGGTTTGCTTTGGCGTAATCGTGAACAGATAGATAATTGGAAAATAGTTTTTTGGTTATAAGATTAACGCGATTATCAGTACACTGAGCAGACAAAATAACGGCTACTACTAACTCAAATTCTGACGTGTATTTTAAGGGAGTTACCATGTTTCCTGGGAACAATATATTGAGCTCTCTGTGGATAATGCGCGCCTTGCTTTTTCGAGTAAGCAACTTTTTCATGTGTATATTATATGGGAAATCACTAGATTAACCAGGTAAAGTATGAGTTATTGCCCTAAACAGAAACATAGACAAATTAAATGTTTACGTTGTAGTTCTTAGTATTCGCGATTCTTCTCCTCGTATGTAACTTTGTATAGTTATGATACAATTGACAGTACAAACTTCATTATGAATTCATCCGAAAAAGATCGACAGGTTTCTGCGAGGATATTGCGTATTGGATTACTGGCAATTTTTTTATTTGTCTCGAGTCCTCTCTATGCACCGGGAAGCATTGTTGATGCTGCTGATTTCAGTCAAGCATACTTGCGACTCGATAGGATGAAAGCATCTACAGCAACGGGGGGTCTGATTTGTGCGAAGCCTGCAACAGCGGCAACCGAGGCAAGTGTTCAGATTGCATTTCCGACGGGATTTACCGTAAATGCAACTGCAACTAATTGGACTGTTACTACAACGAATTTGCCCTCAGGCACTACAGCCTGGGTAGGAATAGGTACTGCTACGAGCGTATCGGGTCAGACGGTAACTTTTCCGAGTGGCGAGTTAGTTGTAGGGACTTTGTATTGTTTTAATTTCGCGTCGAGTAGTACATTAACGACAGGAACTGCAGGTAATAGCAAGACTGGAACAATCACAACACGCACTTCCGCGCCAGCTACTATTGATTCTTCATCATATGCGACGTCCGTTATTACAGATGATCAGATAGTAGTCAGTGCAGTAGTGCCTCCAATTTTTACGTTTTCATTGGGTGGCAACACGGATGCGTTTAGTTCAAATCTTTCGACGTCCTCTGTTGTTTCAACGAGCGGGGTTACAACAACAGTGGCAACCAATGCCTCCAATGGATGGGTACAATGGGTGAAGAGCGCAAATGCGGGCCTTTCTTCCGCGACAACCGGTGAGACGATCGGCACCGCGGGATCTCTTGATGATACCCCTACTGACTTAGCCTCTACAACGGGGTATGTGCTCGATGTTGACATTACTCAAGATAGTGGGACTGGCGATGGGACGGTGACACAAGCTTCTGGGTATGGAGCAGAGTACGCGGGCGCAAACACTACTTCGGGAGGTACTCTTTCCACGATATTTCAGCCAATAGCAGCATCAAATGGAACAACTGATGGTGATATTTTAACTCTCACAGAGCGCGCAAAGGTAACTGCAGTTCAAGCTGCTGCAGCTGACTACACGGATACGTTGACGGTAGTTGCTGCTGGACGATTCTAATATATATCAGTACGTTGCGTATATGGCTAAGTCTCTTGCAGTTGGAGTGATCTTGTTACTTGCATTGGTTTTTCCAATGGCGTCGCATGCACAAGATTCAAGCCGTCTTGATTTAACGGTATCACCTGTCTCACTGGAGCTTACCACCGAGCCCGGTAATATTATTCGCGATCGAATTCGTGTGCATAACAACACGAACGAACCAATTGACTTAGCTGTAAATATAAAAAAACTTCTACCTTCGGACCAAGGGCTTGGATATATTCTTGCAGAGCCTGATAGTGAAGATGAATTTGTAAGCTGGATTCATATTGAGACCCCTTCTTTTACCATTGCGCCAAACGAATGGTTTAATGTTCCATTTACTCTCATAGTACCTCAACACGCAGCATTCGGATATTACCCAGTGTTTGTATTTAATCGCGCAGGACAGCAAGAAGAGAAGATCGTTTCTTCCGGAACCCAGCAAATTTCAGGTGGCATTGCGGTTATTGCTGCACTTAGAATCCATGCTCCGGGTACCAAAGTTCAGGCACAGCTCCTTGATTTTAAAACATCAAGATTTATTTATGAATGGTTGCCTACAGATTTTTCCGTAACATTATATAACACTGGGAATATTCATATGAAGCCTCGCGGCAATATTTTTATTCATAGGGGAGAGGGCGAAGATATTGGTATCCTAGAGGTAAATCCGGAGCTTTCAACAATCATTCCAAATAGTACAGCTCTATTTCACAGTACTTGGAACGATGCATTTATTACAAGAGAAGAAGACGAGCATGGAAAAAAGAAATTCTCAATTCATTGGGAAAATATTACAAGGATGCGAATAGGAAAATATTCAGCTCGACTGCTGATGGTATATGATAATGGAACGAGAGATTCTGTTATTGAATCTACCACCGAGTTTTGGGTTTTCCCTTATACAGTAGTGCTTATTGGGATTATTGTTCTCTTGACTTCATTTTTCTGTATTCGCTTTCTGTTGCGATGGTATATTCGAAGACTTGTTAAACGAGAAGAGGAAATGGTGTATCATAAGCGTTTCGATGAATGAAGTCCTGGTATATTTATAGTTTTGTTATTTTTTGTCTGGCAGGATTTTTTTGGATAAGAATAAGTTTTAAGGTACCTCCATTTACTGCCGAGCATGAAACTCTATATTCGCCAAGACCAACTATAGATGTTTGGCAGCATTATTACGGTGAGTATTTTGCATTGCAGTATCCGGGGTCAGTTGATGTATATACAAAGGAAAATGCGGCGGTATATGATAATCATGCCGTGCTGGAATTTTGGAGGTTTAATCAAATATTTCCAAGTCTTCAGTTTGTTGCGCAGGTCTTAGATAAAGGAGATATTGCAACCTTTGATGAATTTTCATCCGTAGCGTTTCGAAAGAATCCTATGAATGGGTATACCGAATCCGAAAGCCTTTCAGGAGGATTTTCCGGAATTCATTTTTTTAAGCTTGGGAATGAGAAAGAAGAAAAAAGCGAATTTGGAAGTTTTTTTCTACTTCACGATAGAGTATATAGTTTTGTGGTGACTGCTCTTGATCCAAACCAGGGGAAAGAAATATTTGATCTCATAATGGCTTCTCTCGTGCTACGCAGCTTCTGAAACAAGGTAAGAAGTACTGTAGGCTTGGAGTAAACGATGCCGGGCTTTGTAACATCCAGCGATGGTAACAGCTTGCTGTATGCCTGGTATATGTCTTTTGTGAGTTGCAAAGAAGTACCGTCGATAGTATCCAAGACTACGTCTGGTTTAACATCAATAGATGAGTTGCTTGCGATTTGTAGGATGATGCCGTGTTCATCAACTACGATCGTTCTGCGGGGAGAGACAGTTGCCTGCAGAGTAATCGTTTCTGCATGTACAGAAAAAGCCATACAGGCAAACAGAAACGCAAAAAATGTCTTGGTGGAGGCCACCAAGTGTTATATATTATATGAATTACATTGTCAAGTCCGTTTTTTGTACACGCGAACTAGTAGAATAATGCTGAATATACACAATATGGTTGCGAAAATGATTTGTTGCGCGGAAAAAGATCCCAGTGTAAAGAATGAGCGTTCTAAAATGATGGGGACCTGTTCATCGAAGTGGACTGAAATTCTTAATCGATATATTCCTGGCCAAATGAACCCCTCATTTTTTCTTATAGGGATACTATAATTTCTAATACTTTCAGGGAGTGTAATAAAGGAGTTTTCATTGATAATACCCTTTGCGAGTTGTACGCCTGAATGATTAATAATTACAGCCTCTCCATAAGGGATTAGTTCAACATTTCCCGTATTATTAAAATTCATTCCCACTGAATCGGGAAAGCTATACCAATTTGAATTCACGGTGACTTTTTCAATGGATCCCGAAGCATGATACGATCCGGTTGCTCCCCGTACGAAGAGTAAGCTGGAAAGCGCATATTTGAGCGAAAGCGTTTCGGGGGTCGTAGTATCTGGTTGTATTTCAGCTATAACGCTCGCGTAATGTCCCCCAGGAGAAAGCTGCTCTTTATCAATAAAAACCTTTACTGTGCGAGTCTCTCCTGGATTTAGAATAAGCGAGTCCTGCTCAAAGCGTATCCAGGACGCAAGGCTATACTCTAGTTGTGACTCATCACTATTTTCTGTGAATTGTACCTTCCAACCATCTTCTAACGAAGTGAAATTTTTGACAGATAGCCGTAGTGTAATAGTCTCATCTGAGGAATTGTGATAAATAAAATCGACAATTTCTGAATCCTGAGCTAAATCGAGACGTATAATGGAAGGAGTAACAGAAACATTCCCAGCTGCATTTGTCTCTTGAGCAATAAAGAACCCAAGCGAAGAAAAAAAACAAAAAAATACCATTATCACACGTTGTGTCGTGACATATTTTGAGCGGCAGAAAAAGTGAAAAATACTTATGTGATACATAGGTATACTAGAATGCAGCACTGGCAACCAAAGTAATTATGTCGTTATAGTCGCTAGCAGCCCGGGTAACAGCAGACGCTTTTGCCTTTACACTAAAAGAAGCTCTTCCTGCAACCACAGGTGCGGCGGAAGAATCAAAAATATTGCGTATATTCGTATCAACAAGTCCCACGGTGGTACTACTGCCATTATATGGACTCACAATTTCCATGGGACCACCTGATGACTCAGATACCGTGCTCCCTTGTGCCCCATATCCTTCATTAACACTAGAAAGGTCGCCAGTTGATGAGGAAATAGTATAACTTGCTGTAATGCTCGTTAATCCATTATTAGCTCCTTGTACATAGATCGTGCCACCAGCTGCGGCATTAGTTTCAATATCAACCCAGACTTTTTCCGGTGCAGTAACAACGGTGCCCGCAGTTAAACTTCCTATACTAAGTTCATACGGGGGAGATGTTTCGGTGTCCGTAGCAGCAACATCAATATCGAATACTAATGTAGGATTGACAGTCGATGCTTGGGCCGTGGGCCCAAATCCCGATTGTGTAAAGTTTCCTCGCTCAGCCATAACCTTGACAGTATACGTAGTTCCTGGCGCAAGCCCAATAATATGAAAACCGCTTGAGCCTCCCCAGGCCGCATACGTTTGCCAATCTTCGGACCCAAGAATAGTGCCGACCGTTGAGTCGCTCTGAACATATTTCGTATCTGAGGCGAAATTATCAGTAGAGATTGCAATCGCAAATGTTGCATCTGTAGGGTTATTTCCGTTGCCAATAATAAGGTGCAATTTATTATAATAACTTGAAGGATTGGTAAATGTCGGAGCAGGGGGAACGTTCGCTTGGATTGTAGCAATAACACCTTGTCCGGCTTTGTATGAAG
>CAZSWB010000001.1:0-24507 GCA_964610675.1 uncultured Candidatus Saccharibacteria bacterium | reverse complement strand
TGGATGGTTGGCAAGGTGTCGTATGGAGTTTTCTTTCTGCATACTACGAATTTGAAATGGGTAAGAAATACTTGGCGCTATGAAAATTCTTCACACGGCGTTGCGATACCCTCCATCGTCGGGAGGAGCTGAAGTATATATCCACAATATTGTAGAGCGAACGCGAGATATCAAAAAAAACAGAGACGTGCGAGTGCTTACCAGTACCATGCGGACGCACGGCCCAATCGATATGCTCAAGCCGGAGCAGCTGCTCGAAGACCCCATCTACGTACAACGGTTACGCGTGAAAAAAACGCCGTACGTCTCATATCCGCGTCTCCAGGCACTTACCTACTACTTAGGCCATCACCAGCCGGACATCCTGGAAAGCTACGGCTTCTGGTATCATGCTGCGGATGCGTCCGCCAGATACGCGAAAAAGCATCACATACCTTTTTTCTTTCATCCGATCTTTTACGAAAACAGGGTACGAAGAAAACGCATCTGGCAACTGTACAAGCATACGATCGGAACAGCTACGTTTCGCGCCGCAGACGTGGTCATCGTGTTATCGGAATATGAAAAAGCTTTGATTGAACGATCTAAACTGCCCGTAAAACGGTTTGAGGTCATTTCCCCGGGAGTTCCCGCCGCTTCATTTCGCCAAAGTGAAAAGAATCCCTTTGTTGAAAGGAACATTACCGGGACCATCTTATTGAGCGTTTCGCGCATTGCGCGGGAAAAGGGGCTGCAAGACGTCATTCAGGCATTGCCTCCAATCATTCGAGCAGTACCCGATGCAAACCTGGTCATTGTGGGCGAAGATTTCGGGTACGCAAAACACTTATCGGCCCTTGCAGAAAAACTGGGTGTTGCGCATCGCGTACACATGCTCGGCAATGTTTCTGACGAGGAGCTCCTTGGCGCATACCAACATGCCTGTGTATTCATTCACGCGTCGCGGTATGAAGCGTTCGGAATTGTCCTCGCGGAGGCTATGGCTGCTGCATGCCCCGTTGTTGCGCGCAACGCCGCAAGTATTCCGTACGTAATGCCGAACGAGAAAGCGGGATTGCTCTTTTCGACGCATCATGAGCTTGTACAGGCAGTTACCACGATTTGTAATAATACTGACATGGCAACGCGCTTTGGTTCGTACGGTCAAGCTCATGCGCAAAAGAATTTCTCGTGGGATACTTCCATACAAAAACTTAATGCACTCTATGACGAATTTGCATAGAAAAAGAATTCTGTTTCTGTCACTTTCCGGTATCGGGAATCTTGTTATGCAGCTTCCCGCGATACGCGCGGTAAAGAAGGCGCATCCCAATTGGCATGTCACGGTGGCGGTTGCGCCTCGCGGAACAAAGGTTCTTGCGCAAGCGCAACCTGAGATCGACGATGTTATTGAAATGAATGTTAGTAACGCATCCCCCGGACAAAGCAGTATGGCAATGCTTCAGACTCACATACGGAATATTCGCTTACTACGCAGCAATGCGTTCGATATCGCCGTCGTGCTCTCTCCCGGACAATTAATAAAAAGTGCGTCATATTTGTTTGTTGCGGGAATACCCGTGCGGATCGGGCATACCTATCCGTTTCGAGGCAATCCCCACACGAAGCTTTTCTTAACGGATACGGTTGACGAAGAGCCCGACATGCATGACATGGAGCAAAATCTCCGTCTAACAATGCCACTTGGCGTACCTATTGCGCACGTTCCCTTTTATGCATTACACATTCCGGACGAAAACAAGCAAGAGGCAGAAGAGATTCTTTCGAGTGTTGGCGTTGATGCGCAAAAAAGAGAATCGTACATCGGTATCCATACCGGATCCGCCCCGGGATTTGAAATAAAGAGATGGCCATTGGATCGGTTTGCGGCAGTTGCCCTGGCGCTCATGAACACATATCCGAATACCGGAATCCTCGTGTTTGGCGGGAATAACGAAGAGCGGCAAAAACAGGAACTTATCGAAATGATCAACAAAAGCGCTCCGTCATCCGCCTTTTCCGTTTCCGCCTCCCTTCTCACGTCTGCCGCCGTTATGGAGCACTGCCGCTTGGTCGTATCAAATGATTCCGGTCTAATGCACATCGGAGCGGCATTGATGAAGCGCTCACGGGTCCAAGAGGAAAAAAGAGTTTGGTGGTGCGAGCACCTCATACGGTGCCCGTGTACAACACGGAGCTAAACGTTCCGCTGGGGAAGGATCCGCATCAAACGATGCTGGATATTTCGGTTGAAATGGTTCTCGAAAGCATAAAGCAAATCGCAGAATGACTTACGACCGAAGTACTTGGTTATAGAATTGCTCATACTGTTTCGCGATTCTTTCCATGTTCAGATGATCTCGTACAAAATCCCTCGCGGCAACACCCATCTCTTTTTTATCAAAATGATTCATATGCAATGCGTATTCAATGGTACGCGCAAGCTCATGTGCGGATCCGCGCTTGAATAACAGCCCGGTTACATTATTTTGCACGTAATCCGCTGGCCCTCCGACATCTGCAGCGATGACGATTTTCCCTCGAGCCATGCCCTCGATAATGGTTCTGCCGAACGGTTCCACCCAGAGGTGAGGAGCAACGAGAATTTCCGAATCATTTATCATGGACTTAAGGCGGTGATACGGTACATGCGGAACAAACGTGACTTTGTACTGCATCCCCCAGGTGGATACAAGATCTTCGTACTCCTTTCGCTGCGCTCCATCGCCGGCAATCGTTAAGTGCGCACGAGGATTGTCTTGTAATACCTTCCTCCATGCGGTCAGCAACACGAGAACGCCTTTGTACATTTCAACCCTTCCGGCATAAAGTACATTGCCTTCGACCCCTTTTTTCAGGGGCTCCGTCAGATATTCGTGAGAAATCGGATTGTACACGACGGCTGTGTGTTGATGCGAGATATCCTGGTACTTTTCGATCAGATCCTGTTGAGCGCGAGAAATGAATATCTGATGTGCAAATGAGCGGAATGCAGATTTTCGGTAGGGCATATTGTACTTGTATTGCCATATGCGAAAAAGCTTGCGAGCAAACGACGCTTCCGCAACTCGATGGCAATGAAAGAATTCGTTCATTCCTTGGCATCCTTCCATAATATTGCCATCACTCTGTATGTTATTCGTACAACCCGATATTTGCGCATAATCCCGAGCCGTCACCACTGCATGGGGTATCTTGCACTCGGACAGCATCAGAGCGCTTCTGAAATCATGCGCGTGTATAATATCATAGGAGGTCAAGTCGGGTACGCTCTTTTGGAAGATATTCGCTGCCCGTCTGCTCTGTATTCGCTCAAACAGCGGCTTATCCCGAAGACCAAGCGGAAGCGTGCGAACGGAAATACCATCCACCTCCCCGTTGCTGTCTTTTTGTCCGCTGGTAATCACCTGAACATGGTGGCCAAGCCGTTTGAGCCCTTGCGCTATATAATGGGTGGACAGTTCACCTCCGCCCTTTGCCTCGGGGGGATACTGGGCTGATATAAAGAGTATCTTGATCATAATGACATCATGATACACTTTTGATGTGCCGTACACAAAGCAAAAACTCCTCCAGATAGCGGTTGCGCTTGCCGCAACACTCGTAATTGCGGGTGTCTTTTGGACACATTCGGGCAGATACGATCCATCGGTCATGCAGGGGTTTGATGCGCCGGAAACCACATTGGAAAGTACGCGGCAGGAACCTCTTCGCATAGCGCTTTTGCATGACGAACAGTCGATTGCCGGTATTGCGCTCTATGCGGCTAATGACGCTACTTCCGCGACAACGATACGTGCGCATATCGAAGACGAACAAGGAACCGTACTCGCGCGTAAACTGCATCAAAGAACGTACTACAAACAAGGCGGGTATGCGGAAATTCAAATTTTTTTCCCACAACTACACTATCCGAAAAAACAGGAAATCACTCTCGTTCTTTCTCCTTGGAAAGAACCGCCGCTCGTGTTTGTTGCAACTGCGAAAGGAGCCCTCGTATATTCCCTGCTATACAAAGAACCCGTATCCGATGGCGCCAAGCAGGGTATTGCCATCGGGACGGCGCTTGCCACGACTCTCATATTCTTCTATTTCCTGCAGGTACCAAAAAGATGGAAGTGGCTCGGTGCCGCGCTTATTATTTGTATGTTTTCCATATTGGCAACAGTTCCCTATTTGGATCGTTCCGGGAATTGGGGTATTTACGATTGGGATTATCGATATTCTCTCTCGCATATTTATCAAAGCACCATAAAAGAACATAATCAATTTCCTCTTTGGAATCCGTATATATGCGGCGGAACCGCGGGGTTGGGCGATCCTGAATTTGCGGTCATCACTCCTTCGTTCGCGCTCCAATATCTATTCGGGGTGGAAGACGGTACGGGGATTGCCCTTACGCTGAGTTTCGTAATCGGAGGCATGGGTATACTCCTGCTCGCGAAATCTCTTTTGCTTGATCCGTTTTCATCGCTCATAGCAACGCTTACGGTACTGTTTTCCACCGCACTCATGCTGAAAGCAACGGAAGGACACACCACGATCATTTTTGCGTACATGTGGGTTCCTTGGGTCTTCTGGGCATGGCAGAGGGCATACAGGACGTTGTACCATCAATGGACGCTGTTATCCGGAGTCTTTCTTGCACTCGCTGTCCTTCAAGGGGGAATATATATAGTCAGCTACACCATGGTTTCGCTTGGCGCATTGTCTCTCCTTGCTCACAAGCGCTGGCGAGCAGTCCAAATTACGCTGTATGCCGTCGCGTGGATGATTGGTTTGTCCGGCTTTCAACTGATTCCGGCTCTATTCTGGGTCAAAGAATTTCCTGATCAAGCGTTTGTAGGATCAGCGTATACGCTTTCGCGTATCTGGGATATTTTCTTCGGCAGATACCTGCACGATTCATATGTACTATCCAACCAACTGAGCCGGTGGCATGAATACGGCGCATATGTGGGGTACGGTGTATTCGCGCTCGTATTGGTTGGAATCTCTTTCGTGCAATCTTCACGAGTCGTCAGATTTCTTACAATCGGTTTGCTCGGCACCCTTTTCCTCTCTTCCCTCGGCCCGCTATTTGAACCCCTACTCCAAAGCATGTCTTTTTTACCCCGTTCCAATATTTCTCGCTTGGTCCTGTATACGCTTCTGTCCGCCGGACTGTTGGCAGGTTTTGGGATGAAGCGTCTGATTTCGATTTTCCCTTCTCATCTCCACTTCATCCCTGTTATTGTAGTAAGCTTCATCAGTATAGATCTTTTAAGTATTACGTATCCCATTGCCGCTCAAGGCTTTGTTGTTTCTCCTGCGACCGAAATCGAGTATCCGTTTCGATCTCCCATTACTCACATTTCCGATACATTCGAAACCCGTCATCAGGGAAACGATATTCCACGTACATACGGAGCAGTATTAAAAGGGTATGGAACTGCATCGTTTTGTTCCGTCATCGGACCAAAATCAGCCATTGAGGTAGCTGTGAATCAGGATGAACCTCCCGCATATCTCCAATCAGATGCACGAACTTCGCTCCTTTCCTGGTCGCCGAATGCCTTCATTTTTTCATATACCGCAACAAGCGATACGGATATCAAAGTAAATTCGAATTATGCTCAGGGATGGCGCACCAGTCACGGAGCGATTGATCGTACAAAGAACAGGCTCACGATTCACGTTCCTGCGGGGAAAGCGACGGCTACTGTGCAATATATCCCTCCCGGCATGGTGCTTGGCCTCATTATTACAACTCTTACGCTTCTTTTGATAGTTCTCGTTCGTAAAGACCTGTTTCAGGTGCGATAAAGGGTCAGGGTTTGCTGGGCAGCTTTGTTCCAGCTGTATCGTGCCGCGTTCTCTTTTCCTTTTTCCACGAGTAATTGTTTCGTAGCAGGGTCACTGACAATACGCACAATACTATCCGCAAACGCCTGCACATCATCCGGATCGTGCATGAGCGCGCCGTCGCCAACGACTTCCGGAAGAGAAGCGGCGTTTGAACATATAACCGGACATCCGGCTGCCATAGCTTCCAAGGGTGGCATTCCGAACCCCTCCAGATAGGAGGGGAAGAGCAGTACGTCTGCCAGATTATACAGCTCGTTGAGCCTCTCTGACGAGATATTTCCAACGAGTTTTACGTGTGCGGCAAGGTCGAATTTCTCGATGAAATCCAACGTTTTTTGTCTCCCGGAAAGCAATCCAGCATCCCCCACTTTTATGAGAAGAATATTCGGGAATTGTTTCTTGAGCTGCTCCATCGTGGCAAGAACTGTTTGCATATTCTTTCTCGGATGCTCAGATCCCACAACGAGAATGATGGGAGAATTGCCATCGGAACCCTCCCGTACCTTGAATGTTTGCAGCAACTCCCGGTACGCTATCGTAGAACGAAAATTTGGTATCTCGTGATATGCAGCATCTATTCCGTACGGAATGACCGTAATATTTTTATTATCCATCCGGAAGTGTTCGAGTAGCTGTCGCTTCGTATATTCCGATACGGCAACAATGCGGTCGGCAGATGGTATGCCGCTCATGAAATACCGGTTCAGCATCCTTGCTTTTCTTTCTTGAGGATTTGTGAGTTCGATAATATCATGTACGGTGACTATATTCGGATGTCGCTTTTTTGCAATGAAGGAAAGGGTTTGATTTGAAATGTCATACAGATCGAATACGGGAATATGCTTTGCAAGCCGTATCCACGATATGCTTTTTGAGCCTAAGAAGCCCGGGAGTGCTGTAAGGTGCTTATGTTTCCCCTCTATCGGCACGACACGAGACGTATATTGCACGATCCCGTTATTCTTTCCGTCCAACATCACAAGTGATACCTGAAGATCGTCCTGCTCCCCAATTGCGTGGGCAAGGTGGAACGCTCGGGATCCTACCCCGGAGTGTTCTCCTGCATTCGTGACCAATGCGATGTGCTTTTTCATACTACTAGTTTTTCATATACCGACCACGTTTTTTCCGCAACATGTTTCCACGAAAACAGTGTTGCTCTAAGAAGCCCATGCTCTCGAAGACGCTGTTGCAGGACAGTGTCTTGCAATACGCTCAGCATCTGCTTAGATAACGAACGGGTAAATGCTTCATCTTCCATGCGCCTATGCAAATTCGTTTCCGCGAAAGGAACAACGATCCCCGCGTCGCCGACTACTTCCGGGAGAGACCCTCCGTTACTTACAATCACGGGCGTGCCGCAAGCCATGGCTTCTTGGGGAGGGAATCCCCATCCTTCATATATGGATGGCCACACAAATAAATCAGCATCGGAGTACAGCTGTGGCAATTCCCCATACGGGACAAAATCCCGAAACTCAATACGATTTTGCAAGCCCAAAGACGCAGCGGTTTCCATGGAATTATCTCGTTTGTCCGCTTGCTTTCCGGCAATGACAAGATTATGCGGAATTGTATCGGCAATTCGTGCAAACGCTCGAATGAGCGAAGAAATATTTTTCCTTGCATCGCGCGTGCCGACAAACAAAATATACGGGTGCATTGTGTTTTTTGAATCAACGGGATGAAAATGAGTTGCGTCGATCGCAAGTTCCGTAACCGTAATATTCTCCTCCCGAACGCCAAAGTGCTCGATAATATCGAGTTTGCTGCACTCGGAAATTGTCATAATGTGGTCTGCGTGATTTGCAGCGTGCCGTAACACCGAAGGCCAGTACGCACGGCGAAGAATCGATTGCGTCTCCGGAAGCAGAACGGGGATAATATCATAGATGGTAACCACCGTAGGCACAACGCTTTTGTACGGAATCGCAGCCTTCGTGTAATGCGCCACAGACGGTTTTGTTTTCCGTACATGGTTTGCCACCGGCACGGACAGCCAGTACGGCAGAAGTATCTCACTCGCAAGCGGAATCAGCGTTTCTTGCGCATTCGGAAACGAGCCCACTGCGTTTTTGGAACTGTACATTATGTCTACATCCTCATGCGCCATGAGCATGTTGGCAATCAATTGATGAGTGTATGTCTTAATCCCGCCGCCCTTTGCCGATAACGATCGTGCTTCAATCGCGATGTTCATATTGTTTTCGATGATCAAGTAAAATGCGTTCAATCCGTTGCACCGTATGTTCTAGATAGTACTCACGCACTGCTTCTTTGTTTGTACGGCTCATGCGCTCACGCATCTCATTATTCTCGATTAATCTTCCGACCGCACGGGCAATGGCGTGACTATCGTTTGGCTCGGTCAGAAGCGCATGTTCCCCTTCCTTTAGAAAATCCGTTTGGCCACCGTCATTTGTCGCAACAATGGGCAACCCCGCTTGCATCGCTTCCAAAAATACGATTCCGAATCCTTCATGCTGCGCGGCCGAAACATATATATCCGCAAGAGCAAGTAATCGCATCTTCTCCTCTTCACTCACTTTCCCAAACAGGCGAACGCGATCGGTAAGTTCGTACTCGTGTATGGTGCGAGAAAGCTCCGCCTTGAGCGGCCCGTCCCCTATTATGCCTAGCTTAGCAGCCGGGATCTCTTTCCATGCCGCAAGCAACACGTCATACCCCTTACGTTCGACAAGTCTTCCGATGGAAACACATACGATGTCATTTTCTAAGTAGCCAAATTCCTGCTTGCTTGCGATTTGCTCCTTGTACATTTTTAGACCGATAGGAATCACCAATATGTCATCCTGCACTCCGTGCAGTTCAATGGTACGCTGCTTTGTATCGTGTGATATTGCGGTGCGTGCACTTGCGGCACGAGATATCCATCGAACAAGTATGCGAAGGAACATAAATCGATGGGGCGAAATCTTTTTGGAAGGATCGTACACATCTCCTCCGATAAAGGTAAGGACAAACGGAATGTGAAAGAGCCTTGAAAGCAGCATCGCGGGAAGTCCGGACGGGATAACGAATTGTGTGTAGATAACATCAAAGGGTATTTTTCGCAGAATTCGAACGCCCGCAAACAATGCTGCGGGGGCAAACGTAACAAGAGAAAGAATCGTCGATGTTGGAAGCGACGTTCTTCTCAATACGCGAACGCGATGAATCATAACGCCGTTCACCCTTTCTTCAAGAACCGACCCTTGAAACGCGGTAGTAAGGACGAATACGTCGTGCCGTTTGGCCAACTCTTCGGCCATATCTTTCGTTGCAACCCCGCCTCCGCCTCCCAATGGAGGATACTCAAAGTTTATAATGAGGATATTCATAGAACCGGGGTAACGTGCATTTCAGGGTTTTTGATGATCGATGTTCCTTCTCCGGTATGAGTGAACACAACTTCATGCTCCCCCGGTTGAACCACAACGCGTGTTTCCGCCAACAGCTCTCCTTGTGACTCCGGAGTTAATTCGTACTGAAGCTCGATTGCGACCGGATACGAATTCGTGTTTATAACCGAAACGCTCGCATGCGATGAGACTTCCGCAAACACGCTGTTTACCTGTTTATCGCGACACACATGTTCCCATCCATTTTTGCGAACAAGAAACACGCCATCGGTACGCGACGTATTCTGTGGGTCCAACGTAACCAGCACGGCATCCTCATACGACGTACTTACAAATCCTGTATCTCTCTCCAGGAACTCACGCACGGCCGTATTTTGAACATCCGACAATGAATCGGTGTGAATGATAATCGCATAGGTGTTAAGGTATTTCATCACGTCAGGCAACGTTTCTATCAAATCTTGTGAAAAAAACTCCGTACGCATTTCACTCAAGTCCGTCGTTCGAAGAAAAAGAAGCTGTCGAAGTGCGGGAAAGGATCGTACGATGTCATACGCTTCTGCGCTCTGTCCTCTCTCGAGCGCAATATTGCCCAGCACTTCTTTCCCATGAATCCTGCTCGCATACAAGGAACGCGACGCGGCAGTGTAGTTCGTAGCCGCTGGCAGCTCGAGAATGTGAGAACCGGGGATACCTTCTATTGCGGCATAGATCGGTGAGAGTTTTGCGGATTGCATCGGAAACACAAAGAACATAAACTCCAACAGAATGATGCCGCCAATGAGATACGGCACGAAACGAAAAGTAGCACGACGATCCGGCGGGTTGGTGGCGATCACCCAGCCGAACAACACGGCTGCCGCGAAGCTCACCATTACTCCCGCACGCGCAATCACGCGAATTGCCGAGAACACCGGAGCGTTCGCGACGATCGCGTACGGCAAAGGGATGTCCGTTTCCCTTCCAAACACATGCAACACGGGTCCCAAGCTCATGATTCCAAAAAAGAGTATGGTTGCAAACCAAAGCCTTTTTTGTTTTTGCGGAATATGGCGATGAAAAAACAAGATGGCGATTACAACGCTGATTCCAAGATACTGCACGCTTTCCGATTTGTTTCCCGTAAAGTATTTTCCAAAAAGCGAATCTGATGCGTCACCCCAAATCGGATGAGTGGATGGCGGAGTAATGAAAGAGAAAAGATCCGCGGAGAACCGAATCGTCTGCGTCATTCCCAGTTCCAACGCGCTGCTTTGCGTCGCCGCAAGGCGAATTGTGGGGATAAAGGGAAAGAGAATTCCGATTATAAGGATGAGCGACAAGATACCGAGGGAAGGAACGAGCAAACTCAGTTTTTGTTTCACTTCATTCCTATACACAAATCCGGCGATAAGACCAAAGAGCGCAATCCACACTATGTAGTGGTGCTCCGTCCACGCCTGAATGGAAAGCAATATGCCGAGAACACTGGCACGCCAAATACTGGGGGATCGGAACAACGATAGAGCTGCAATCGCGATAAAAGGAATCCATTGCAATTGCATGGCTCCAAAATGACCCAAGCTGTGAGCAACATGATATGGAATGAGCATATACATAAGGCCCGCCAAGAGCGGAGCAGGTTCTAAAATACTTTTGCCAACCGTAAGAATCTTCACCAGCAATGCCATTGCGTATCCCGCAAGAATAAAATGTAGGAGCCACACCAAGTTATACGTGAACGGCTGGCCGAAAAGAAGATGAAGCGGCATCCAAGGCCACACGGATAGGTTTGCAAGCCGCGGCTCTCCTCTGCCGAGCACGTCAGTTACAAACCCGCTGAAGCCGGATTCTGCTTTTTCTTCAAAACGCCACATCGACTGCCATGGATCTCCACCCGAACCCGCAATATCTTCTTGCATCCGGAAAGCAACCGGAAAAGTCATAACTACAGTAAGTAAAACAAAAGCCAGAAGCGCAATGATATGCTCCCTATATACCCGTTTCATGGTTTATAGTATATTCCATTGCATGAAGGGTGTATATATAGTGATTCCGGCATTTAACGAAGCGAGGGTAATCGGGCACGTCATTGACAATGTGCTCAAAGCGGGTTTCTCCTCCGTTATTGTAGTGGACGACGGATCTCATGATAATACAACTGATATAGCAACCAACCACGGTGCACTCGTATTTCGTCATAAAATAAATCGGGGTAAAGGCGGCGCAACTCGGACAGGAATTGAAGCGGCGCTCTCACTTGGTGCGGACTTTGTAGTAACGATGGACGGAGATGGGCAGCATGACCCGAGCGAGATCAATCAGCTCATCCAGCCTCTCTTGAGTAATAAATTTGAGGTGATTCTCGGGAGCAGACATATTGCAACAAAAACAATGCCGGCGCATAAAGTGCTTCATAATAAAATTGCAAACGGAATTACAAAGCTTTATTCTGGAATCAACGTACATGACAGCCAGTCTGGTTTTCGAGCATACTCTCGAAGAGCTTGCATTCTACTAGATACAAAGACTGACTCTTATGAATACGAAAGTGAAGTAATCCGTCTGATTGCAAAGCATAAGCTTTCATACGCGGAGGTGCCAATCACAACGCTGTACACGGATTACTCTACCAGCAAGACTCATAAACAGGACATTTCGAACGGTATCCGTACCGTTTACAAGATGATCTGGAATGCGTTATCGTAGGAGCGTATGTTCGATATTCACCTGCGCTTCTATCAAATCGTTGTAACCGGAATTGCCATGTTTATGATGTACGATGGCGTACAGAAATTCCTCCGACGCGGTACGGGTCAGTCATTTCTCAAGCTTTCCGTACGCCTCCTTGTTTGGGGTGGTATGGCAGCGGTAGCACTGTTTCCCGGCTTCACGAATCTCCTCGCAAAGCTCATCGGCCTTGAGGGAAACATTAACGCCGTAATACTCATCGGGTTTTTGCTTGTTTTCTTGATTATTTTTAAGATCCTCTCTGTTATTGAAAGAATAGAGCAAGATATATCAACATTGACACGAAAGGAAGCAATCAACAGCTCGCAAGATAATCATGAAAATTCTCGCTCTTAACCCCTACTACCCCCCTCACATCGGAGGTTTGGAAAAATACAGTGAAGAGCTTCTCAATAGGCTTGGCAAGGAAGGTAACACTATTACTATTTTTACGAGCGCACTACCTCGTACAACAAAATACATCGAAATGCATGACTCCGTGACTGTTTATCGCTTTCCGGCATGGGAAATCGTATACAACTATCCGCTGCCGAATATTTTCTCTTTTGTTTTTTGGAAACTCATTCTCCAAGCTCGACAAGAACGATTCGATGTTGTGATATCCGTAACAAGATTCTTTTTTACCACCCCACTGGCGTACTGCATTTCGCGTGCGCGCCGCATCCCCTGGCTGCACATCGAGCATGGAAGCGGATTTGTAATTTCCTCCAACCTCATCATTCGAATGGTGGGATACGTATATGACAAGTTCTTAAGCCCCTTTCTTTTCGCTCGCACATCCCTTACCGTCGCACCTTCTATATCTGCGAAAGAATTCGTATTAACATTTGATGAAAGAAATGTTCCGGTTATATACAGAGGGTTCGACTACGCCATATTGCAGACTGCTCAACCACGTCTTGAGCTTAAGCATAAGTATGGCAAAAAGCCGATTATTACCTATGCAGGTAGATTTATTGCAAGTAAAGGAATATCCGATCTCCTCCAAGCATTCGCTCAAGTTGCTCGAAAAACTCCTGCAGTGCTTTTATTGATAGGGAACGGCAATCAAAAAGATGCGCTTCTGAAGGAAGTGAGAAGGCTGGATATAGGAGAAAGCGTTGAATTCTTACATGAGCTGCCGCCACGTGAAGTATTACGTGTCTTTAAGGTTTCAGACATTGTGGTGAACCCAAGCTACACTGAGGGTCTTCCGACGGTGGTGCTTGAGGCAGCCGCCTGCGGAACTGCCATTATCGCAACCAACGTGGGAGGAACATCTGAAATCGTTCAGCACAAGACCAGTGCCCTCCTATACCCGCCTCATTCCATTGATTCTTTGGTCAAAAACATACACACTCTCTTAGAGGATCCGGATATGCGAGCACGGTTGGGCAGGAACGCTCAGAATTCGGTACGAGACAAGTTTAATTGGGATAGTGCAATTCAGAACTATTTACATCACCTCCATTCAATCACATGACACTTGAAAAACAGCTCATAAAAACCAATGCTTACGCTAGCATTCTCCTTGTAATAATTTTTCTCATAGGACTTAGATCGAGCCACATCGCAATTGTGCTACTTGGCACGATTATTACGAGTATTCATATGTTCTTTCTTTCGGGTGCAAACATTATGTACCTGGTACAAAAGCTGCAAAAAAGGACGTTAAGTATCCCCCTCTATATTGCTCTTAGTATTCTCGCTTCGTTATTTTTCGTACCGGCAATCCTGTTGGGAGTTTATACGGTATTTGGATATATCAACCAATGGATACCTCTTTTTTTCTACGTAAGCATTACGTTGATTCCACTCCTTTGGAAAAAAGCTGTTCAATATTTTTCTCGAATAATTGTGGATGTCCCCACTCAAGAATTACCACTCGCATTTCCTTATCGCACCATTCTTCTCCATCCGGTAACCGTGGGGTTACTGCTCGTATTTGCAGTACATATTTTTAACGTTACAAGATATCCCTTTTTAGCTGTTCTTGATCCCTACTCTTGGCTCATCAAATTCGAAGAGGTCATTTCCGCAAGAAATTTGTACGTAATTGATGATGGCGATAGAACACTTTATACCGTTTTTATTACAGCTTTTCACTACCTGTCATCAGCAAGTTTTTATGCAATTTCCAAGTATGTCTTTCCGTTTCTCTCATTACTTACCATACCTCCACTCTATCTTGCGGGAAGAACTCTACGAAGACCGTTGCTATATATTTTCCTTGGAGCAGCGCTTACTTCACCGGTAATCATATTTGAGTTCGAAATAGTGCGTCAGCAACTGATGGCATTACTATATATGTATTTCGTAGTGGGGTTGTGCGCGGCATACGCCGCAACAAAAGACAGACTGATCATGTATGCAATTGGAATAAGCGCGCTAGTAGGAAGCCTCTACCATCCGCTTTTTCTGATGGTAGTCATACCGTGGATACTGTGTATGGGTATACTGTATCGGAAAATACTGTGGAATCACAAAATCCAAGGACTCATCTTTCTCTTCCTGCTTATTCCATGGGTTGAAAAACTCGGCCTCGGTAGGATAGTTGAAAGCATCAGATTTTTGGGAAATAAGCTGATTGCTCGATTCATACAAGGAAATCAAAATTGGCAGTTTCCGGCACAGTATGTAAATATTGACCAAAATCCGGTGGGATGGGCAGGTGCAACCGGAGTAATGAAATATTACGCATTCTATGCTGGCGCATTATCACTTGCAATTATACTGGCATACATCGTCGGTGTTCTTGCGAGCAGTAAGTTTCGAGCATTTATCACAAAAAATATTCGTACCATTGGATCAATTATTCCGCTCCTGCTGATCGTTTTCTTTTTTATTATTGCGGAGGTTGCACCGCGAACGAGCAACGTAGCATATCTCCCTGACCGGGCATGGCAGATTTTGGGCGTTATCCTCCTATTCCCCCTTCTCGGACTTCTCAAATATATTGATCAATTTGCATTTCCATATTTTAGAAGAGGTATCATGATCGTCCTTGCAGCATCGATTGCGATTAACATTTTCGGGGCGGGATATGTATCATACTTGGGACGATTTACCACTCCTGAATATGAAGAGCAGGCAGCACAATGGATTATCAATAACTTGCCGAAGAATCGCATTATTTTTTCAGCATCATCAAAAAACCTGCTGCGTTTTCACACGCAATCCAATAGAATACATATTGAACCAGAGTACTTTGCAACCGCAGATAGCAATCTAATTGTAAAGCATCTAGTCACGCTGCTGAATTTCCAACTAAATCCAGATAAACCTGTAAATTCTTTAAATATATCTGCAAAAGCAACGGAGGGAACTGAAAAAAGCACCTCCGACAATGCTGCGTCATCAAATACCAGCTACGATAACGTGAGTATATGCGACCCCGGTTACCTTTCTTACATCCAACAAAAAGTTGCTCTTGAGTGTTCAACCTCAATAGCACCTTCCAAAAATGATACGGACATTGCCATTAAAGAGCAGAAAATTCCAAAAGAATATGCCTCGACTCCAATCTACCTGTATTATGCACACACGCATCCTCGCAATCCCTACATATCTCGACCATATAAGTCCAGCTTTACTGGTGACCGTCAAGAGAGTGAATTCCCTGGGATTGATAAAAATCCCGAGATTTTTGAAAAAGTCTATTCCGATAATGAAAACGTATTCATATGGAAAGTACATCTGGACAAAGCCGGGATACGAACAGAGTAGTGTATTTCCTCTCTCCCCGATCAGGAGGGCCGTATAAACAACATGCGCTACTTGCAAAGACACTGCATGAGCACGGGTACACGACATATCACGTAAGTGGTTTGTTTCATTGGATACGACTTCATTTTAACAGGACGGATATCATTGTTTCAGGTATTCCATTCTTATGGATTCCCAACAGGGACCGCTTTATTCTCAATGTTCGTGGCGATTACCGAGAAGAATTCTCATTGCGCAATCCCCTAGCACTTCTGTATCCATACGGCATTTACTGTTCAAAACATATTGTAGTTCCTTCAGATTTTTTAAAAATACAGCTTAAGCTCACATGCGCACATGTAATACCAAATGCGATAGAGAAATTGCCGAATTATACTCCAGTTCGGGAATCGATCCATCCGCTTAAAATCGGCACAAGCATGAGTTTTGACTTTCTACAAAAGGCCGAAGGAAGTATTACAATCATGTATGCCATTCAAAAATTAGATTCAATAGAATCCTTGGAATTTCATATTTATGGTGATGGAACATATCTCGAAAAGATCCGAGAGTTTACTCAAAAGCACAAGAAGGATTTTAAGTATAAAATAGTATTTCATGGACACCAAAAGGATATTGTGAGCAAGCTGGCATCATTAGATATATTTGTATACTGGTCAGTTCTGGACAATATGCCAAACGCTATTCTAGACGCACTGGCCTGCGGTCTCCCGATAGTAGCGAACAGACACGGGGCATTTGGAGAGATATTGGGAGATGATAATATGATTGCAACTAATCCTGACGAATTTACTCATTACATTGATCAATTGATCAAAAGTCAACTCAAGCGGAAGCAATTCGGCGCTAAAAATTGGGAGCGTTCGCACCAATTTCATATTTCCAATATCATTGAAAAATGGATTCAAGTACTTCCGAAATAAAGGCTGAGGTTTCCGTTCTCGTTGCTGTGTATAACGGACACGCGCATATTCAAAAATGCATGCAGAGTATTGCCGCTCAAACTTACAAACCATCAGAAATCGTGTGCGTCGACGACGGTTCAACGGATGCCACGTACGAAGAGCTACTGCAATGGCAACGCATAAGTGAGATTCCAATGAAAATAATCCGTAATCGGATAAATATTGGCCTTACAAAATCGCTTGGTATCGGACTGAATGAAACATCATTTCCCCTCATCGCGCGTATCGATATTGATGACACGTGGGCCGCTGGAAAACTTGCAATGCAAGTCGAATACCTTCGCCTGCATCCTGAATACGGGATTGTCGGGTGCTGGTATGAAAATACGTACCGCAATTCAAAGAGAGTATTTCGGCTCCCGGAAACCGACAATCGAATCAAGAAAACTATATTTCGACAAAACCCATTCGGACATAGCTGTGTTATATTCCGCAAGGACATCGTAGAGCAAGTCGGTGGTTATGACGCGAACGTTACGTATGGGCAAGACCGCGACCTATGGTTCCGATTACTCCCACACACTAAGATGTATAATATTCCTCGCGTTTTATGTTCTCGCAATACCACGGATACTATTTCGTCAACACACAGTAAAGAACAAATGAGGCAAGGAATTCGCACAAGAATCAAATATATCCGCATGTATCACGCTCCTGTATGGAACTACTTATTCCTCCTTGAACCGATCGCCATAATGGTATTTCCAACATCCATAAAAAATAGCTTCTTCCGCACATGAAGGTCTTTCTCCCAATCAAGATGCGTGCGACAGGAGGAACATCCACGTTCGCAAAAAAACTGCAGGCAGGCTTGAACGGCAACAAAGACACCGTAAGCTTTTCATTCTCACCGGATTATGATGTCTTGCTGGTACTTGTATCGTGTCCGCTCAGATACCTCATCCATGCAAAAATCCATAATAAGCCAATCATCCATCGCCTAGACGGAACGTACTACCCAAGCACGGTTGCCGGGAAACTCTACTATCTATACAATCTCCCTGCAAAAATTATTCATCGCTATTTTTCAACCTATACCGTATATCAAAGCAAATACTCAAAATATTGCTGTGATATTTTTTTAGGAAAGAGAAATGACACTCGGTGGCGCATTGTCTATAACGGTGTAGACACGAGCAGGTTTATTCCATCAGCCTGGAAAACCACTCCAGATACTCAAGTGTTTGTGACGGTTTCCCGCTTCCGCAGAGAAGACCAAATTATTCCAATCATCAAGGCCCTCGATATATATGCGAAAACATATACCAAAAACTTCTATTGTGATATTGTAGGAGACTTCAGTCAGTCTATCGCCCACATTCCGCAAACATACAAAGATGTACCTTATCTTCGATTCCATCAGGTGATTAGCAACGATAGGCTTTCCCGGCACCTTCAATCGGCGCACGTCTTTTTATACACCCACCAGAACCCTCCGTGTCCGAATACCATTATTGAAGCCATGGCGTGCGGACTCCCCATTTGCGGAGTAGCGGACGGAGCAATGACAGAGATCACAAAACCGGGTGTAAATAGTGAACTTATACCCGCACACGGCCATGCTTTTTATGAAAAACGACAACTTGATTTAACTGCATTCGCTGATAATATATATAAGATTATGAACAACCAACCCTCCTACAGGCTAAATAGTCGAGAAATAGCCGAGGAGCGCTTTCGAATAGAGCCAATGATTCGCCAATATGTAGAAGTCTTCCATGCCGTCACTGCTATCAAGTAACTATCTTGCAAGAATTCCAGTCGACAGGGAAATGAAGTCGTTTGCGAGAGCGTACGACAAGGAATCTAAAATTCTGGATATTGGATGTGGACACAAGCCATATGCAAAATATTTTACGGGATCATATATCGGTGTTGACCATATCAAAACACCCGAGTGTGACATTGTTGCGGACAGCTCGTCAATCCCTCTTGAAGATTCCTCCTTTGATGGGATTGTACTCAATCAAACTCTGGAACATACGGAAAAGCTCTCCGGAACCGTCAATGAAATATTTCGTTTATTAAAGCCGGGTGGAGAATGCTTCATTTCGGTACCCATGGCTATGAAAGTCCATTCGATACCGCTTCCAAGCAACAATGCTCCCTACAAAAATTTTAACACCGTAAATCACCCAACATGGAATGTAGACTTTTGGAGATTTACCAAGTTTGGATTAATTGTGACATTTAAGGATTTTCAGGTAAAAACTCTTAAAGAGACGTCAGGGTATATCGGCACATTGTGCCAGTTGATTAACTATTTTTTTGCATCGTTTGGGATCCCATATATTTTTTCACCGATCTATCTTATTCTCAATTGTATCGGTATGACGGCTGATGAAGTCATTGATGCGCTCTGCAACAACAGTAAGTGGTTGCCAATTCAAAAATTTCACAATCTCATTTATAAAAGCCTTCCGTTAAACTATGTTCTCATTATACAAAAACCGCTATGAAACCAGCAGCCATTGAAGACACTCGATACGCGAAGGAGGACTACTGCCAAATTCGACGAGAGGAAGAAATCATTTTTTCCTATCTCAAGGAGATCAAGCGCAACCATGGCGGAACGCCAACACTTTTAGACATAGGATGTGGCAGCGGCATGATTACAAAAGAGGTTGCCGCGCTCGGTTATGCGGTAAAGGGGATTGATTTCTCAGCTACTGCAGTTGAAAAGGCTCGTTCTGTGGGAGTGGACGCTGAGGTTGTAGACCTTGACGATGGCATTCCCGGTCCAGATGGTACATACGATGTCGTTCTTGCCGGTGACATCATTGAACATGTATTTGACCCTATTTCGGTTATCAAAGAAGCATCTCGAGTAGTAAAGCCAGGAGGGCATCTTCTTGTTACCATCCCTAATGATGTTTCTGTTATGGTACGGCTGAAAACACTGTTTGGAATTTCATATCAAGAAGTGATGTATCGAAGAAGTGGAATTTACAAACATCATACCTTTTTTACGCTCGGACTCATCAAGTACATGCTTCGCATGAGTGGTTTTCAAGTGATAAAGAAAACACACATCACAAATGTTGGAAAATTAGTCCAATTAAGCTCGCCTATAACGCCTCTTATATTCACAAATGAGCTCGTAGTAGTTGCGCAACGCAAAAAATACGTATGAAGTTCACACCGACAGATTTCGTGTTTGATGTTGATGGTGTCTTTACGACCGGACAATTTCTATACACGTCTCAAGGCAAATTCGCAAAAGTTTTCGGCCCTCACGATGCGGATGGAATCAAAACAATTAGAGAACATATTCGCGTCTGCGCAATAAGTGCCGACAGCCGTGGGTTTGCCATTACGAAAAAACGCATTGAGGATGACATGGGTATTCCCCTTACGCTCGTTTCTGAATCAGATCGGATGGATTATTTCATAAAAAAGTTTGATCCCAAAACCGCAATATATATGGCAGATGGTATCCACGACATCCCCATCCTCAAGCTTGTCGCATACGGAATTGCTCCCCAGAATGCATATCCAACGGCAAAAGATTCAGCGGACTACGTAACAACTCTTCGCGCCGGTGAAGGTGCGGTCGCAGAAGCGTGCTACCATGTATTAGATAAATTCTTTACCATACAGCTATAACACGATACCCATGAAAAAAGATTCGATCACTGCCATAAAAGAGTCGCTCCTCAAGATCCCGCTTATTTACAAACTCTATTTGCGAAAAATAAGCTATGAAAAACGCCAGAATCACTCTTCTCGGCTTGATATGATATATAAACCCGAAGATCTGACATCTGCGTACTACGAGAAAACAAAGCTGAGCGCAGATCGTGAGCTCGAACATCAAATTGGACGACTTATCAACTTTCGAGACATTCTTAAAGATTGCGAAAATATCCCTGGGGACCTTGCTGAATTTGGAACGTACCGAGGATTTTCACTTCTCTGGATAGCGTATCTGCTTGAGAGGCAGGGAGTATTCTCAAAAAGAATCGTGGGTCTTGATAGTTTCGAAGGACTGCCGTACGATGATGGTTCTTTTCGCAAGTACGCATTCTCGAATACATCATACAGACAGTGCGAAGACAATGTTATGGGAAGCAAACAGGTATATCCGGTCACGAAGAAAAATATTCATATCGGTAAGTATCGATTTAATGATATTGACGGAATTCGCTCATATCTTGGAAAAAGAGAGATAAGACAATTCTGCTTCATCCATATCGACTGCGATGTATCTCAGTCGTTTCTGGAGGCAATGGACTTAATGGCAAAACTCAACTTGATCGCACCGACGGCATACATTCTATTTGATGATTATGGATGCAAGTCCAACCTCGCACATACCGTAGAGCAAGCTTTTTCTCAAATGAGAAGCGAGTGGGATATTTCAACCCATTCATCCACACGATTCACAAAGAATTTTAAGCTAACTCGGAAATAATTATCGGTGCAGTGCTTTCCAAAGCTGAAGCTTACCGAAATAGTACAGAAATACGTCATATGGATGGGAATGAAGGGGTGACATATTAAGCCAGAGGATTGGAGTCAGTATTTCAATTTTATGAAGATCGAGTCCTTGTTCGATACAATAGAGTTTTAGTACCTCTTGGCACTCTACCAGCCGTTGGCTTCGGAAAATATCACAGGTAACGCTATTCCCTCTGCGTTCAATGCTAAAATGATTGTTATTTATCATATCGTGATTAATCACGAGATTGTGATTCAGTTTTGCAATATCGTAATACATGTCCCCTCCACGAAGAAGCCCGCCGAAATTCTGCCGCCAATCGAGCAATGTATATCCTTTTGAAGTTTTAATGATATTGTCTGGGATAAAGTCCCCATGGAACGATGTCTGCTTCGCATCGGCGAGCGCATGAAAATCAACCATTTGAAGCAATTTTGATAAAGAGGGGACATGCTCGCCATTTATTAGAGATGCTCTATCTTTAATATTCCGTGTTGTTAAAAATTCATTGGTTCGCTGTAGAGTTTTTGTGTAATAAAAGTCATAGCAAAATGCGCGAAACTTTTCTTGAGATACTTCTGTCTCTGGTTTCCACATATTCGTGAATGCCCAATTAAGAAAATGAGGAAAAGTGGTCGGAGTAATAACTGATGCAAGAAGATCTCCTTCTACATACTTATACCGATAAAAGTGTTTGGAAGATTTTTCAATTACTGGAACAAGTTTTCCTAAAGCATTTGCGCGGCGTACGCGATCTCGCACAATACCGGCATCACTAAAGAATTTAATAACAGATCGCTCGAAAAGATAAATAGATTCTGATGGCTTATCGAGAATATGAAATGAATCATGTATTGCTTGTCGCGTAGCATGCAAACTGTCTACATTCCCCACATCGTACCAAGGACTAAAAGATTGCGGGACAATCCTTGACCCTCGCTCAAGCATGGCAGACAATATGTCAACATCGCTCAAATCCTCCCGATCCGGATGCGACACAAGCAGCTTTTGTGCACACTTCCAAAACTCTTTATAATCGTTAACTCCAACAAGGCCGATATGCAAAAAATCAGGATTCAAATTCCCTTTTGGATAGAATGCTTGCACAGTACCGTCCAAAACATCAAATGAAGCGTATTGGGAAGTAGTATCAGATTTGTGCCCTCCGGCCCAGTTCTCAGAGGGAGCAACAATACGTTGATGAACAATGGTATCCGAAGCATGATAAATGAACGGTTTTTGAAGATACTTCCTCGCCGACACCATCGAGCGCACAAGGCTGCTTCCTGTCCCGCTAAACTTGCGAACAGGCACGAACTTCACGGATAGTTTTGGGTACGCCAAAGATACGAATTCTTTCACATGTTCGCCAAAGTGTCCCAGAGTGATAACAAAATGAGTGTCCTTCGGATAAGACTCTATGATGTATGAAAGGGCAGGTTTTTTCCCTATTTTCACAAGTGCCTTGTTTGTATAGGTAGTGAGATCCCCGAGCTTACTCCCAACTCCGGAGGTAGTGATAAGGACAGTCAACTTTTGTTTTTTGTACGCCATTGAGAAAGTGTTGCACGGAGCAGAGTAAAAGACAATAATAGCTTTTGACTAAATTGTTCACATTTGGTACATATGTTGCGGTTCGGACTAAGCGCATGTGGGAAGGCTATGGATGGCCAGCCTTTCTCAGAACCCTTCGAGGCTCGTAATACCTCAAGACCCATCAAATACTGTCAGGCGTTCGATGGGTTATTTATTTGCCCGATATATTCCTGTGTTTTGCTAGTGCTTCGGGGCTACCCGTATCGAGCCATGGATCAAACAACACGCTTTGAAATGGAATACCTTGTTTAATCATCGCGTCTACGACGTGCACATCCGACCATCCGGAATCTTCCGGATTGCTTTCATACAGAGTACGTAATATGCTCCAGAATTCCTTATACGACGCAATACCGGTCACACCAATATGAATAGCATTGAAGTCAGTCTCTCCTTTATCGCGCAAAGTGATAATTCGTCCATCTTGCACCTTATGCGTCCTATATTGCGTAGCATCCATTCCTTGTGGAGGTACATAGCCAGCAGCCCAATTTTCATCGGGGACAGGCACTTCTTGTGTTAAAATCGTATCGCACGCATGGAAAATGAAAGGACACTGAAGCAGTTGCTCCGCCTGCAACAGGGAATATCCCAGGCTGCTTCCCGGACCTTCATAGGGATCAACGACAGCAAAAGTGACATCTCGATTAGGGTATTTATCCTTGAAAAACGTACGTACCTGCTCAGGTAAATAGCCTAAGGTGATTACAAGCGGTATTGAGGGGTCATACAGGTCAAGAATGTGTGAGATAGTCGGTTTGTCCGCTATGGGAACCAGGGCTTTGTTTGTATGTTTGGTAAGTTCTCCCAGACGAGATCCTGTTCCCGAAGTGGTGATAAGGAGTTTGTATGGAGAACCTTTTTTCATAGTACAAGCGTTTTTCGAAACTCTCGAATCTTTTTATCAAGTGTTGCTGGCGGTTGAAAAATAGTCCCAGTACCGCAAACAAGCATATTCGCTCCAGCATTCACCATTTGTATTCCGCTCTCAGGAGTTACCCCGCCGTCAATCTCCAATAATATGTCCTTTCCGGTCGCATTAATTCGTTTTCGCACATCGGCAATCTTTTCCATAGTACGTGGAATTATTTTATGCCCGACAATGCCCGGATTAATTGCCATCAACATGACAAGATCTAAATCTTCAAGAATATAATTGAGTGATGAGGGGGGTGTGCCCGGGTTGAGGGCTAGTCCCGCTTGTACTCCCGCGCTTTTAATGCGCATAACGGTGCGATGCGCATGCTTCAGCGGTTCAATGTGCGGTGTTACAATGGTTGCGCCGGCATCAACATAGTCTTGAATATATGGCTCTGGATCTTCTACCATCATATGCACTTCTATGGGGATATTCGTTTGAGAACGGATCGCTCGTAAATATTCGGGAAATAATCCGTAGCGAGGAACAAACACTCCGTCCATGACGTCGAAATGGATATAGTCTATGTTTCCTTTTTTTAATGCCGCAAGATCAGCTTTCAGGTTTAACGGATTCCCACATATGATCGATGCCGCTAGTGCACAGTGCGTGTGTTGCATATGTATACTATTCTAAGTTTGAATGCCTCGCCCACATCGTATCATGTGTTTCTCGCATTTGAGCCATAAGCATCATTACCATTGACTCAAATAGGATACCCAGACATTGCTCATTGAGAGTTGTCATGGGTTGGCTAGATGTGAATCCTTCTACCTGCTTCGTTTTTGATGGTGCGGAGAGGCGAACAATTGTATGTGCAAGTGTTCCCATTTTTGAATCGAGATTTCCTGTCACGAGTGCGATACGTGCACCGTTTTTATGAGCGATTGCAACAATGTCATAGATGGTCTGTGTTTCCCCCGAACCGGAGGCCACAATAAGCAAATCTCCTTTTCCGATGGA